>CAZPNT010000032.1:0-10159 GCA_964588055.1 uncultured Candidatus Poseidoniales archaeon
AGCCACGTGAAGACCCCCAAGCCCGGTGACGTGGTCTACATGGTAGGAGGCAGAGTTGGCAGCGATGGAATTCACGGAGCAACATTCTCCAGTCTAGAACTGACAGAAGAGAGCCCTAGTTCAGCAGTCCAGATAGGCGACCCCATCACCCAGAAGAAGATGATAGACATGATTCTGGAGGCAAGGGACGAAGGGCTAATCCAGGTAATCACAGACAACGGTGCAGGAGGCCTTTCCAGCAGTGTCGGGGAGATGGCAGAACTAACAGGCGGGGCAGAACTCGACCTCGGCAGGGTTCCACTCAAGCAAGCCGGCCTCTCTTCATGGGAGATACTAGTCTCCGAGTCCCAAGAGAGGATGACAGTCGGTGTTAGACCAGATGACTGCGGGAAGTTCGAGGACCTAGCCAGACTCCACGAGGTGGAAGCCACGGCAGTCGGCGCCTTCACGGATTCCGGCACCTTCGTTGTCCGACACGGGGAGGTCCCAGTAGCACATCTACCCATCCAATTCCTCTTTGACGGCTGCCCCCAGCTTAACCTAGAGTCAGAGTGGCAACCCCCTGTCCACATGCCCGTGGAGACTACCGATTTGAATGAGGAAGAAATGGGAGGAGTCCTCCGTAGGCTCCTTGCCAGACCAAACGTCGCCAGCAAGGAGTGGTGGGTTCGTTCCTACGATCACGAGGTGATAGCTCAGAGCGTAATCAAGCCATTCTGCGGCACGAACCACGATGCTCCAGGGGACGCTGCTGTGATAGCACCCACCCAAGGAGGCACCCAGGGATTGGTCGTCTCAAACGGTATCGCTCCAAGATACTCTGACATAGACTCCTATGCGATGGCGGCGGCCACCGTCGATGAGGCGCTCAGGAACGCCGTATGCGTGGGGGTGGACCTAGACCTCATTGCAGGCCTCGACAACTTCTGCTGGCCCGATCCAATCGAGTCATCCAAGACTCCGGATGGAAGGTACAAACTGGCCCAACTGGTGAGAGCGAACAGAGCACTAGATGACGTTTGCAGAGCATACAGGCTACCTTGCATCAGCGGAAAGGACTCAATGAAGAACGACGCCATGATGGGAGGGGAGAAAATCAGCGTCCCACCAACTCTGCTATTCAGCCTCCTCGGGAACCACGAGGACGTCCGCAAAGCCGTCTCCTCCGACTTCAAGACCCCGGGGGATGCCGTTTTCCTAGTCGGTGAGACCCATCAGGAACTAGGTGCTAGCGAACTGGCCTTCATGCTGAGGGAAGAGGGCTCAGGGGGAATAGGTGGAACAGTTCCGGAGATAGATCCGGAGAGGAACATGGCAGCCTACAGGGCACTAACATCCTCAATGAAGAGGGGCTTGGTCTCAAGCGCTCACGATTGCAGCGACGGCGGCTTGGCTGTAACGCTCGCAGAGTGCTGCTTCGGCTCCGACTCTGGAGCCACAATCGACGTATCCCCGCTCTGGTCAGACTGCTCACATCTGGACAACTGGGGGGCACTCTTCGGCGAGAGCCTCGGCAGGATTCTGGTCAGTGTCAAATCGACTGACAAGGAGGACTTCGAGGAATCCATGCAGGGGGTTTGCTGTCACTACCTCGGGAAAGTGTCCGAGGGAGACTCAATCTCCGTATCGAGAGACGGCGACGCCATCCTACTAGCGTCAATGTCTGAGATGAGGGAGTCATGGAAGGGGACACTACACGGGGGCGGCCTCTGATGCCTCCCAGAGTAGCAGTCCTGTCGGGCTTCGGAATAAACTGCGAGACTGAGACCATGGCCGTCTTCGAAATGTCGGGGGCACATACTGACAGGGTACACGTCAACAGGCTTGTTAACGGAGAAATCGAACTCTCAGACTATCAGATCATGGCAATCCCAGGAGGATTCTCCTTCGGTGACCACCTAGGTAGCGGTAGGCTGTTGGGGAACAGGCTCCGATTCGGATTGAGGGACCAGGTCAGAGGGTTCGTCAGGGAGGGGAAGCCCGTAATCGGAATATGCAACGGCTTCCAAGTGCTCGTCAAGATGGGCCTGCTACCCGGAGACGAGGAAGTATCCCTCACCCAGACCGCGTCCCTCGCCCTCAATGACAGCGGCCAGTACGAGAACAGGTGGGCCACTCTGGAGTTCGAACCAAACAGCCCATGCATCTGGACAAAGGGACTCGGGCGCATCAGGGTCCCAGTACGGCACGGGGAGGGAAAATTCGTCACAGATGACCCAACCCTGCTGGACACTTGGGCAGGGGCCGGCCAACTGGTCGCTAGGTACGTCGATCCTTCGAAGGAATACCCGAGTGCCAGTGACAACATACTGCCATACCCACTCTCACCGAATCAGAGTTGGAGGAACATAGCAGGGGTCTGCGACCCCACCGGGTTGGTTTTCGGGTTGATGCCACACCCAGAGGCAAACCACTCAACTTGGCTCGGAGCGACATGGACTAGAGAAGAAGTCGACCACGGCCAGGGAGAGGGAATGGCGATTTTCCACAATGCTGTCAGACACGTAATGGGCGCCTGAACACATAGGCAAAGGCATCATCCAACTATTTCCAAGACCCTCTTAGACGCACCAAGAAGCAGCACCAACACCAGTATCGCCATCACGCCTCTCTGTGAGGAAACTCGTGATCCGTACTTTGAACCAACCATTCCGCCGAGAAGAACCGCCGCGGAGAAAGGTACTAGCAGGCTCGCCTCCATTTCCAACCTTCCAGCCATCCCAGCGCCGACCAGACCCGCCATGGAGTTGAGCCACACGAAAAGAGCCGTGGTGGCCGCCGCCTCCTTAGCAGTCGCCCATCTTCCTAGCACTAGGGCCGGGAGAAGAAATATTCCCCCTCCAATTCCAATAACACCGCTAGCCAGGCCAATCGCGCCCCCCACAGCTAATGCCGAAGGCACGCTGGGACGCGCTATCTCACTCATACCTGCATCTGTCGAAACCAGCCTCCATGCCGCTACAAGTAATGTAATAGTGAGCAAGAAGTCGTACAATTTGCCCTCCACCAGCATGAAACCCCCCAGAGCAGCCATAGGGACGCTGGCAGAGATGAAGGGAAAGGACAGCCCTTTCACATGATATCCGGATTTATGGTAGTGCCAGAAGGCGATCCCAGCAACGATAAGATTCAGAGACCATGCATACTGCTTGAGCCAAATAGCTTCGGCAGCAGCGAAGGAGGTCATCGAAAGAACAGCCAGATACCCTGATCCGCCACCCAATCCCACGGAAGAGTAGAGAGTAGCAACTGCAAACAGGGCGATTATGACCAACACCAACTCTGCGGAAACCACGAGCATCGCTTTGGGAAGGACACTTCAACTCCACCGTTTCTCGAGAATCATGGAGGTGGCCGTCTCACTTGAACGGGCTTTGGAGATCGCTTACCAACATCACATGGAGAGAAAGGACGAGATACTGTCATTGACGATGGCATCTGGCAGAACCCTATTCGACGACCTCTGCTCGAAGGTGGACGATCCAAGGTTCGACAACTCTGCTATGGATGGGTGGGCAGTCAGAGAGGCGGACTGCAAGGAAGAAGCAACCAGTTTGAGAATAGTGGGAACCAGTCAGGCCGGCTCGGAAGAAATCCCAATTATAGGTGCCGGGGAAGCATGCAGGATAATGACCGGAGCGCCGATTCCGAAGGGCGCCGATGCCATTGTGATGGTCGAAGACTCAACTACCGAACTAGACAACGTCACAATAAACGGGCCCGCCAGACCCGGATTCATCCGTCGCAAGGGGGAGAATCTCACTAAGGGCACAGTCGCCTTGAGATCGGGTTCCGTCCTGAATCCAGCATCTATTTCACTCGCGGCAACAATGGGCCACGCCGAAGTGAGGGTTGTGAAGAAACCCAACATTGCCGTGATAGGAGTTGGAGACGAGTTGACCTCCCCTGGCGAACCACTTTCAGAGAGTTCGATATACGAGTCCAACACTTTCGGCCTATCATCACTAGTGGATAAGATGGGCGGGATTCCCAGAAGGTTCGATTTGATCAAAGACAGCATCGACAACCTCCGAGAAACCCTAGATGAAGCCGCAGAGTCCTGCGACGCCATCATCACTAGCGGAGGAGTCAGCATGGGGGAGTGGGACATCGTTCGCCGAATAATGGAAGAAGAGGGGGATGTCAGATTCTGGAAGATAATGATAAGGCCAGGAGGACCACCTCTTTTCGGCTCTTGGCGGGGGAAGCCTATTTTCGGATTACCCGGAAACCCAGTCAGCAGCCACGTTGTCTTCACGGTACTGGTAGCCCCTTGGATGTCATCTAGCATGGGTGTCGACGAAGACTCGAGACCCAGACTTGCCAACCGAGTAAGAGTAGTGATGGAGGAACCCCTCAGAGGAGCACCGCGAAAACTCTGCATGAGAAGAATATCAATCAGACAAGAGGGAGACAAATTGTTGGGCTCCACAAGAACCCACCAGGGAAGCGGCAACATCCACAGCATGGTGGCCCACAACGGACTATCCCTACTTCCTCCGGATTCGGATTGTGAAGAAGGCGACACTATCGACGCACTATGGCTAATCTAGACATTAACCCTAAGAGCACCCGATTTCGACTAATCGCCATGATCGCAATAGTAGGAGAAATTCAATGCCCTGTCCATTCCGAGAAGATATCTCAGGCATGGTTTCAAAGGAGCGCGCTGTGACTGCTTACTCCGGACGAGGTGATGCGATGCCTGACAGGAAGAAGAACGGCTTCTCTGAAGAGGGATGGATAGAGGTAAAGGGAGCTAGGACTCACAATCTGAAGAACATCGATGTCAGTATACCACGGGGCAAATTCGTAGTAATCTCTGGAGTCTCAGGCTCGGGGAAATCAAGCCTAGCATTCGACACTCTCTATGCTGAGGGGCAGAGACGCTACGTCGAGAGCCTAAGCTCCTACGCGAGACAGTTCCTAGGGCAAATGAAGAAGCCCGATTGCGACTCAATCGAAGGCCTTTCTCCCGCAATTAGCATTGATCAGAAGCAAGGAAGCCACAACCCCAGATCAACTGTCGCCACCGTAACCGAGATGATGGATTACATGCGACTTCTCTGGGCAAGAGTCGGACTACCCCATTGTCCCGAGTGTGGCCGTGAGGTCAGCAGAAGGACCGTGCAGGAGATAGTTGACGATGTCCTATGGCGTTTCGAGGGCCACGGAATAGCAATATGGAGCCCGGCAATCAGGAATCGAAAAGGAACACACGCCGACTTGTTCAACGCATTGGTCGATCAAGGATACCTAGCCGGAAAGGTCAACGGGAGGGAGGCCAGTTTCGAAGACCCCCCAAGACTTGAGAAGAATCTGAGACACGACATCGACGTACGAGTTGACAGGTTGTTACTGACACAGCCGAATAGGCAGAGGCTAACCGAGGGGATCGAGGCCGGTCTCAGGCTCGGAGCAGGGTCGGTTGCGGTAGAGAGCCTAAGTGCACCCAAACCGGGTGAAGATAACTGCGAAGAGCAGAGGTTCAGGACAGAGGAGGGCGAGGTAATCGCGTACTCAGAGGAGTTTGCCTGTCCAACCCACGGCTCCTTCCTCCCTGAGATGAGTCCTAGGGTTTTCTCTTTCAACAACCCCTTGGGCGCGTGTCCTACTTGCCAGGGTTTGGGTGTGGAGCGTTCGTTCTCTCATGACCTCGTGATTGACAGGACAGCGACGGTCGGAGAGGGCTGCATCAGACCTTTCCGGAGGTCAATGATGTCAGGTTGGTATCGTAGTCAGATGACTCAGACATGCGACCACTTCGGAATATCCACAGACGTCCCATTCGGAGAACTGGACGAGGACAGCCGTGACATCATGCTCAATGGGTCGGGGGGTGAAGCAATCAATTTCGAGTTCAACTCCGAGAAGGGGTCGTCATACACAATGTCTAGACCTTGGGAGGGGGTCTTCTCCAGACTTGCACGGACATACAAGGATACGAGCTCAGAGCGAACCAGGTCCAGGCTATCTTCGTTCATGACTGACGAGCCATGCACAAACTGTCGCGGCGACAAACTAAACGATGCCGTTTGCAAGGTTACCGTTGGAGGAATAAACCTCCCCGGACTATCCAGTTGCAGCGTACTAGAAGCGCTCGCTGTGGTCCAGAACTGGAGACTGGGTGACTTGGATGACACCTGGGACAAACTCGATAGGCACGCTCCAGAAACCGTCACGGTGAATTCGACGGAGAAACTAGACGAGCGTTCCATGTACATTGGTAAGGAGATAATCAAAGAGATAGAGTCGAGGCTCAGGTTCCTCGCCCTGGTTGGTCTGGATTACCTGACACTGGATCGTAGGGCAAACACCCTCTCTGGGGGTGAGAGTCAGAGGATACGACTGGCTACCCAGATTGGGACGCGACTCACCGGAGTAATGTATGTCCTTGACGAACCCAGCATCGGCCTTCACCCAAGGGACAACGACAGATTGCTGCAGACACTGAGAGAACTGACGGATCTAGGCAACACACTCCTGGTCGTCGAGCACGACGAGGCCACGATGAAACAGGCCGATTGGCTGGTTGATCTAGGACCAGGGGCTGGAAAGGATGGAGGTAGACTGGTAGTCAATGGAACATACAATGACCTCCTAGAGAACGAGGATAGCCTGACCGCAGCATACCTCTCGGGTAGGGAGAACATTCCGATTCCCGATGATCGAGTCGAGCCCGATGAGGAAAGGTGGGTAAAGATATCAGGGGCACGACAGAACAACCTCCAGGACATCGAGGTTGGGATACCACTGGGGTGCATGGTAGCCGTTACCGGTGTTTCGGGCTCTGGAAAATCCTCCTTGGTTACAGAAACTCTAGCACCAGCCCTTCTAAGAGAACTTCATGGAACGGAGTCCACCCCAGGTGCAATGGACTCGATCACCGGCTTGGATATGGTGGACAAGGCAATCGTCATCGACCAATCGCCCATTGGGCGGACACCCAGGTCGAACCCCGCCACATACACAGGAGCGTTTGGACCAATTAGAGAACTGTTCTCACAGACCAAGTTGGCCAAGGAAAGGGGGTACGAGCCCGGCCAGTTCTCCTTCAACGTGAGAGGGGGGAGATGCGAGGCCTGCAGCGGAGCTGGCTCTACGAAACTGGAGATGAACTTCCTCCCAGACGTTTGGGTAACATGTGATGTGTGCAAGGGCAAGAGGTACACTAGAGAGACACTAGAAGTCAAGTGGAAGAGCAAGACGATCCACGATATTCTCGAGATGAGTGTTGAGGAGGCATGTGACTTCTTCGAGAACCAACCTAGGATTCTTAGGATTTTGAAGACCGTCAGAGACGTAGGGTTGGGCTACATCCGACTAGGCCAGCCGGCGACCACCCTCTCAGGCGGGGAGGCTCAACGCGTAAAGCTCGCAACCGAACTCCACAGGCCCCCTAGGAAGCACACTTTCTACATCTTGGACGAACCGACTACAGGGCTAGCTCTGTCAGATGTCCATCAACTCATCGAAGTCCTCCTAAGGCTCAGACGAAACAGTCACACAGTCATCGTTATCGAGCACCACCTCGATGTGATCAAGTGCGCAGATTGGATAATTGATCTAGGACCGGAGGGAGGGGAGCTCGGAGGAGAGGTGGTAGCAACCGGGACGCCCGACCAGGTGGCTAGGGAGCCAGGAAGCTACACCGGACAACATCTAATCGGGATGGTCTGAAGGCCCAAACCCAAGCCTTGAGAAGCAAAACTCTGACCCGGAACCGATGTACAGGTCAGGAAACCCAGCGCTAAATGACTCGACATTCGAGAAATCGGCATACAAGAACGCACCTTGGTGGGAGGGTTTCGAGTCCAATATGATGACCATAGAGGGCGTGGCAGAGAAGACAGGGCTACTCCTTCTAATCACCACCACCACAGCGTTGGTCACGGCTTTCTCAATGCCAGAGACCTTACCTCTGATTGCAGTGGGTTTTCTCGGCGGCTTTATCACCGCCCTGATTGTAATTTTCTCTGGCTCCACCAATCCTATGCTAATCTGCACATACGCAGCGCTAGAGGGTCTGGCGATTGGCGGTCTTACTTGGTTATTCGAAGTAGGGCTCGACCTCCCCGGAATCGGCATTCTAGCCGCCTTACTCACATTCATGATCCTGGCAGCGATGATAGCGATATACAGGGCGGGGTTAATCAGATGGGATAGGAATCTGGCGATAGCAGTCTACTCTTCGTTATTTGCAATAGTTCTGATATACATCTTCTCAATCTTCGGTTCGATTACCGGGTGGTTCCACGTTCCCTACATCCACGATGCAAGCCCCATAGGAATCGCCTTCTCTCTGTTTGTTATTGGAATTGGGGCACTCTGCCTAGTGGCGGACTTCGACTTCATCGAGAGGGGGGTCCACATGGGTGCTCCAAAGCAATTGGAGTGGAGAGCGGCATTTGGTCTGATGGTCACTCTAATCTGGCTGTATCTCGAAATTTTGGAGTTACTGGCCAAGATAGCCATATACTCGAGGAAGTAACCGATGCAAACTGATCTCGTAATCCAGCTAGCTGTGGCCGGAATCGCACTCGGCCTGTTCGAGGGAGTCAGACCGGGACCCCTCCTCACCATGGTAATCCGAGAGACCCTCACGGGGGGGTGGTCTGCAGGAGCCAGGGCGGCAGCGGCACCCATCTTCACAGACGGGCCACTAATCGTAATCAGCGTGCTTCTATCGGGCTGGGTGGCCGATCAACCTAGTCTGCTGTTCTTGATTTCGGTGCTAGGTGCCGCTTTCCTGCTTTGGTTCGGAATCGATTGCTTCAGAATCGAACCACCCGATCCCGATACAGGGCAGAAGGAGGTGAAGGGGTCCTTCGGCAGGGGGGTGATTACGAACCTTCTGAACCCCAACGTGTACGTATTCTGGTTCTTGATCGGTGGCCCTCTAATGGCATCTGCTGCAGACGAGGAGCCCCTAGCTCCGGTGGCCTACGCGCTCTCGTTCCTGCTAACGATTATCATCGTCAAGATGACAATAGCCCTCATCTTCGACAGGACGAGGGGAACCCTATCTCCAAGGGCTTATCGAATTGCGCTGGGGATATGCGGTCTAGGGATGATTGGGTTCGCCTCTGGTTTCGTATACCAGGCGTATGAATTGTACCCACAGATACTCTAGATGTGCAAGTCGAACCACTAACGACCTATGGAAGCGGTCCGGAACCACTCACTTCGGCCAACCACTCCATAGCAGAACGATAGTCCGCTTCGGCCCCCAAATCATCCTCCAGTAGAAGCCCCTGAGCAGCATCCCACACTGCTCTCAGGGCCGGGACCCAATCCCCTCCCTTGTCACGACTCTCTTCATCGAACCTCCATGAGTCAGACTCGGTCTTGTCGTGCACCACTAGCCATGCCCAACCCATGGACGACTCCAAACCTCTCCCCTTCCTAGCCATAGAAACGGTGGAGGCAACCCCGTCATCAGCTGCCTTCCTCACTAGACTGTCGGCGAATGAAAGCGGACCAGGCAGGGAACTGCTTTCCCATGGCAGCCTATCAAGCCTCATTGCAGTACTAAGCGACTCGCTGAGCTCCCTGAGGAAGGCCCCGAATCCCTGTTTCCTCTTCGACTGTCGTGAGTGCACGCTCTCGGCCTCTTCCCCAACCAGTGCGAACATGCTCTCTAGAATGGTTATGCCGTGGTCCTCCCAAAGTGAAACCAGAACCGGATGGCATGCCGAGTCTTCCAGCCTGATGACCTTGTCATCCAGGCTCAACACGGCCCCGTCGGATCTGACGTGCAAACCCCCCTCAATCGAGTCAAGGACACAGGAAAGAGCTCTACGTTCGTCCTCAGTTCCACTCATGTGCTTCAGGAAATCACTCCTATCATCCTCGGAGAACCAACTGCTACCGACAACGAAGCCATCGCTAATCGAATTCAGGATGCTGGACCTGCATGCTCTGGCTACTGCATTGTCCTCAAGTGACATCTTGAGCCAGGTATTCAGGACCTCCTCAACCCTCTCAAGCCCCTCCTCAGGGAGACCCCTTTCTTCCGGCCATCCCTTGGGCCTCCACATCCAAGCCGCTTCGCAGACCTCTCCGAGTTTGTTTGGCGGCATCATTGACACTGCAATGCTCCTTGCCATTGGCTCTTCTGTCTTCGCCAAAGCTGCCTGAGACAGCCCAACCTTGGTTC
>CAZPNT010000033.1:0-10120 GCA_964588055.1 uncultured Candidatus Poseidoniales archaeon
CGGTGCTGCCGTTTGGTACACCGTTAGCGATGTAATCACAGGGCCCGGCGCAGCACTCATGATCATCTCCTTCCCGCTTCTCGCGTTCGCTGGCACTCTGGCGTATCCGGTAGCGCAGGTCTCAGCAGAGGCGATTCAGATTGAGCAGGATATGCACATGTTCATGACTAGGATGGGAATTCTATCCATGGGCGAGTCCGCCGAGAAGGGAATGTTCGACGTCCTGAAGGAGATGGGGGACTACGGTGCTCTAGCCAAGGAGATACAGGCAATAGAGACCCTAGTCACCAAGTGGCACACTAATCTCCCAGAGGCAGCAAGAATAGTTGGTAGGCAGAGCCCATCAGCGATATGGAGCGACTTCCTGGACAGGATGGCCTTCTCGGTGGAGGTCGGCCAGCCAATCGGAGAGTTCTTCTCCAGCGAGAACGAGACGTTCGAGCAGGCCTACACGACCATCTACGATGCTAGGCTCGAGCAATTGGACACCCTCAGGGAGACCTTCGTCTCCCTAACCACCACCGGCCTCCTCCTCCTGGTGGTCGCCGGTCTGCACCTCATCCTATTCCAAACCGGATCAGATACAAACAATCCCTTCGAGGTGATACTCAGGGCAAGATGGGTCCTCCTCACTGGGACACTGTTCGCACTTCTGCAGATTGGAGCTTGGTACCTCTTCACCCTGGTTATTCCTGACGAGGACCTGTTCGCCAAACACGGGTTCAACACCGAACAGGCGATTGACATGCGCAGATCGTGGATTTTCGCAGGAATCCTCGGCACAATGATGGTCATGATCATCTCAACTGTCTTCATTCTCTATGGGACCGACATCTTGTTTGCCCAATGGAACTACTACGGGCTTCTGGTGATTGCAGCCATGATGTCCCCATTGCTAGCACCAGCCCTACTAACCACGCAGGAGGAGGCCAGAGTAAGGAGGAGGGACGAGGCCTTCCCTGAGTTCATCCGAGCTTTCGGAGGAACCGCCCAAGCCAGGGCGCAGGAACCGAGCGCCATGGTAAAGGCACTCTCGGGCATCGACTTCGGAGCCCTGGACGAATCGATCTCCAACCTCGAGAAGAGATTGTCCATGAGGATAGACAGCGACTACTCTTGGGACTGGTTCGCCGCGGACAACAACTCAATGCTAGTATCTCGATTCACCAGGGTGTTCATCGAGGGCTCATCCTCCACTGGCGAGGCTGGCCTAGTGGGGGACATGGTCTCCCAGAGCACAACCAGCCTCCTGGGATTGCGACAGAGGAGGCAGATTTCAGCCAACGTGATGAGAAGCGTCTCCTACGGGCTCCTAATTGCTATGATCATCGCACTCAACATCACTACATCGATCATCGCCGGCCTAGGTGAGACCATCGCATCGGTGGCTCAGGGGCTAGTCGACGGAGCAGGAGAGGTTGGAACCGCCGCTGGTGGGGTAGACGTGGCACTGCCTGCCTTGTCCGAGACCGGGGGAATCGAGCAGAACATCCGGGTCTTCCAATACATGGGTTCGTTCCTAATCGTCATCTCAATCGTCATGCTCGGGCTCATCACTGCAAGGATCAGGGGAGGGGGCACTACTCTGGTCCTAGGTCAGATGATCCAGATGATGTGGGTAGCAGGCGTGGCGAATTTCTTCAGTGCTTGGATCCTGGACCAGTCTGTCGGTCTGTTCCAGACCGGTGGATAGCGATAGCGCAGAAGGCTTGATGCCATTCGCCATTTGCCAATAGCCGTGGCCGACCCTCTCCTGTCCACCCTGAGAATCTCGATTCTAGTCCTCTGCATGGCCTCTGCAGCTCGTTCAGACTTCGAGACACTGTCAGTTAGGGATGGTCACTGGGTCAAGTGGTCTGTCCCTGTGGTGCTCATTCTCGTAATGGAGATGACCTCCCAGGATTTGGGACTAGCAAACGTTTGCATGGTATTCTCTGTGGTGGCCGTCTTCTCGTTCTGCTTCTCAGACCCCCCGGATCCCCGTAACTACAGGGAATGGAATGCCAATGAGGGCTTACTATCAGTCGTGTATGCACTAGGTCTGGTTGGGTTTGCCTATGGAGCGAACACATACTCAGATACCAATTTCGTTGACTTGGTGCTGGGGGACGAGTCAATGGAAACGACCCTATGGTGGAGCATGAATGGCGCGTTCCTGACCTCTGTGATTTACTATGCATCATGGAGACTCGGCCTAATACAGGGAGGGGCCGACGTGAAGGCACTGATTCTGGTAACCCTTGTATTCCCATCTTGGGCCTTCGTACCAGACCAGATGTACCCACTTGTGGATGATCCAATCTTCCGGATGCCCCCTTCAATGGTCTTGTTCATCTGGGCTGCTGCGGCATTCCTAATCGCCCCGCCAATAATATTCATTCAAAACGCAGTTAGGGGGAACATATCTTCAACCTCTGATCTGAAGATGGCGTGGCATGCCACTAAGAGGGCCATTTCTGACATCGAGGCATCTTCCGGTTTCGAGGACGACCAATCATGGATTCTCACTGAACTCATAGAGAAAAACGGTGAAAAAACTGCGGTAAACAGGATCCTGCCTTCCAGAAGGCACCTCTATGGTCAAGGTAGGGCCATGGAGTTTGAGGCTCTGCAGGAACTGGGGTTGGAAAGTGTCTGGATTACCAGGAAGCACCCATTCCTAGTGTACCTCTTCCTGGCAATTCTGCCAATGCTCCTCCTCGGGGATCCCCTTGCATACCTGATTAGATGAAGTCCTCTAGGGTCATTACCGTCACCTTGTCGTTGTTGAACAAAGAATCTACGCTGGAAGACATCCAACCAACTCTATGCTTTGTGTAGTCATCGACCCCGAATTCGCTCATGATGTCCTCTGTTATCTGGATATACTTCCTCACAGCCCCCTCAGAGACCGTTAGTACGACGTTCCCTCCGCAACCCGAATCCAACTCCCCTCCCGAGAATCCACCACTTGTCGACTTATGCTTGATGCATTTTCCTGCCAAGGGCATCCTCCGATAAGACTCACCACACTTCACGCATCTGATTTTCTGCCTCGTGTATGCCATCAGGTTCCCTCTCATGTCAGGCAGGAAGTGAGACTCTATCACCTGCTTAGCAACCCTCTGCGCTGCAACTGGACGCAGAACCCTGCCTAGGCTCAGTTGACTGTCCAACTTGTCCTTCATAGTGACTAGCGTCTTGTATGACGAATTCTCCGGCCCAGCATCCAACGGTCCAGAATCGTGAGTCCACCCGTAGCCCCTTATCTCACCAATCATCCCAAGACGGTCCTCCACAATGTCCATCATATCCCTGATGTCCTTGGGATGTGGCTGGTCCAAGGTAGCCTCGTAGAAATCTCTGCTATAGGACCAAGCACAATCGACGTTCAATGCCTCCTTGTCGATCTCGCTGGGATTGAGACGAGTCGTTAGGACAAGAGGAGCATCCATCCTCCCACCTCTGTTTGCCGGCAATATCGTTTGTGTGAAATTCAGGAGTCCATCCATTAGCATCATAATGCTATCTTCGTCCCCATCGCAGTTACGCCTCTTTGCCGCGTGAAATAGAGGATGGGCGTAGCCTGCAGACGCATTCGTCCACCCGATAATTCGACATGCCACACCTCCGGAGGTGTGAGGGGCGAGGCCTATCGCGATATGTCCAACAATGTCTTCTGGAGTCTTAGCTCCATAGAATGGCTCCATGCCGTAGAATCTGACTAACAGGTCGTCAACAAATGAACAAGTGGAAAGTAGGTGTTCAGACGCTAAGCTGGATGGGATGAAGTCCTGAGGGAGCAACTCCAGTAATTGCTCGTCGTTCTTCAAAGGCTCACCATTGTGATCATGATTGTATCCCAATTCCACAAGCCTCTTCCAGGATGTGCCAATCTCCGAGGGGCGGAAGTGAGTGACAGGAACGTCACTCATGTCGAATCTCGCGGTCCCGTCTCTGAAAACAGACACACCATGCAATCCTCGCAAAATTCCTTTCTCGATTTGCTCGGGGGCTTGGCTCTCGGAAATCAATCCCTTCACTGCCTTGATCTTGCTGGGTATTCTGTCGATCCCAAGCTTCCTCCTCTTTACCTCCAAAATCGAACCCAGGTTTACTGCCGTGATTTCCCCTTTCCTCCTTCCTCGTCGGTTTCGGGATGGAGCGGCCAAGGTTCTACCTCCGCACTCCACGGGTTCCTTGGGGTTTGGTCTGTGGTGACAAGTTACGTGGGGGCTCTCTTTGTTGCACTTCTGGCAAATCCTAGGCCCAACTGTAACCCTTATTGCCCCTCTAGAGGATGCTTCGGATACCAGTCTCTGTGGCCCACCATTCTCACCTATTGGGAAGAGAGAGTGAACCTTCGGACTCATCTCCCTAGCACCAGACTTCTCAGGTCTGCCCATCCTTGCTCCGATTCTGCAGGGCACCGAGTCCTCCCATCTTGGAAGAGAGGAGACCTTCCTTACTAATTTGAGAGACCTCTCAACAAGATAGTCATCCAAAACTCTCCTGTCTCCATCTTCCAAAGTTCTATCACTCAATAGATCTGACACCTTCCCTACGATTTCAGAAACTAGAGGCTTCGAATCTCTTCTGACAACCACTCTTCCCTCGGACTTTCCTAGCCCTAGTCCATCTAGGAGCCCCTCCCAATAGAGTGGAATCACAATATCAGAGCCCTCATGGCGATGAACCAGCCCCAAAGTCATCAGTGAGGATTTGACTAATCCGTGCCGGTAGACCTCGGTCCACCGAGGCCACTCCCCTAGAACTGGATCTTCAACTCCGATAGAATCTCTATCGAAAGAGTAGGGCCACCCCTCGACCGAATCCTCTATTCTCAGAGCAGAGCCTTCGATTTTACCTTTGGAGACAATTTCATCAATCAAGGGAGGAATGAACTGGATTGGCAAGTCTGACCACCAGAGGTTCCATGGAGGCGGAATCGCCGTTCCAAAACTCTTGCAGATTCCTGTGACCATGTCCCAAGAAAGATCCAAACTCTTGAGATAGGAGTTCCAATCCCTCTTCCTGATCGACCTATCTCGTTGCGACTCCCCACCTCGATTTATTGCCCCATTGAATGGCATCCCTGGAGGTAATTTTCCAATCTTAACTCCGATTAACTCTGCGAAATCCCCAATTTTCTCTTGTGAATCGAGAGATTCTGCAAGATCAACCGACCACCAATCTTTGGAATAAGAGGATGGGGACAGGGATTTGTTATTCTCTAGGAATTCTCCATATCCAACTAGAATTTCTCCAGCATCCCATATGGAGTCCAATTCTGGTTCGCATCTCCTCCAATCCTCCCGATCTCTGACTCTAACGAAATCTCCGTTGTTCAGAAGTACGGTAGGCCCGTCGATCTCCAAACATGGAGTAACTGCACATGCCTTGCCAGGCCCCTCAATCTTCATCTGAGTCCCTACAGATAGGAATCCGCCCAGTGCTTCCATTGTGATTGGATTAAGGCCAGCTGCTGCAAGACCCGTAGCTCTACTCCTCCCATATCTTAGTCTGAAACCTCCAGGTTCTCGTGGCTCCCCGAAAACTGGTCTCCCAGCAATCACGTCCTCCATGTACCGACTTTCTTTCTCTAGAACTCTTCTCTTAATCTCGGTAGACCCCGAATCTTCACCCTTCTTCTTGTCAACGAATTTGGAAATGAAATCCCATCCCGGAACTCCCAATCTCTCTGTGTGATTGCGGATCTTTGGAGCCTTTAGGCACAACCCTTCTCCAATTACAAGCATCACTCCCCCTCTGACTCTAGTTCTGAAAGAACCATTCTCGTTGACTATGTTACGAACCTCTTTGTAACCAGCACACTCCATCCTCTCTGTCTCTTCGCCGTTGATCATGACAGGGCACTCGTTTACGATTAGCTCCGTCTCTTCCGGTGGTGGTTTGTATTGGAGATTTGCACGATAAAGTCCGAATTCCTCCTTCACCCTCTCTACTTCCGGGACAGTAGGAAGGTACCTTCCTACCCCAATCTCTCTTCTCAGTATGTCCCCGATTAGCACTCCTAGAGCTTGGGCAGTCCCCCCAGCAGCCCTTATGGGACCGCAGAAATCGATGGAAAGGAACTCCGAACCATCGGAGTTACTCATTATCCTGACCTCACCAATTCCATCCAATGGAGCCACTAGGACAGCCTCTGTAAGTACTGCCAAACCAACCCTCAGCCCTGAATCAATCGCTCTCCTTCTATCCCCAGTTGCGGCATGCATCTCCTTTGTTACAAAAATTGCAATCATTATCGCCGCAGTTTCTCTATCGTGCCGCTGCAAAAGATCCCTCAGATGATCTTCTATTTTCAGAGGCCCCCCCTTCCTCTTTTCAGGGTCAGTGAAAAGGTAAGGGTCCTCCAGAAGTTTCTCTGTGCGGCTCGCCAAATCAGAAGCTCTCGGAATCTCAACAGACTCAGAAAAGTCCAGACCCTTCTTTTTTGCCTCTATTGCGATGGAATATGCAATTTCTATTTCTTTGTCTAGGGATTCGTAATAATCAGAACGTTCGTTCTCAAGCCTCTTTACATCCATTTCTTCGGCTCTGATGTTTCTGGACATGCCTTCCCCTCGCTACAGCACTACGCACTCGGAAGAGACCGTTCAAGAACATTCACCGCTATCTTACTGGAAAAACACTCCAACAAAGGGAATATTCATCACATTATGTCTGGGCCAGAACAGGTAGGATGACATCGACTTCAGTGGAACAGGCCCGAGAAAGACTAATCGATAGAATACGTGATTTGGCTTACCTATTCTCCGAAGAAGAGGGCTTTACGCTGGCCAGTGGAAGAAATAGCCAGCACTTCTTTGACATGAAACCCGTGATGATGGATCCAGAATGCGCTCATCTCCTTGGTGTACTAATCCATGACCAAATCGAAAATTATGACATGGTTGATGCAGTTGGAGGACTCGAGTTAGGAGCTGTTCCGCTAACTGGCATTTCCATCGCTAAGGCCGGTAAAGGCTCCTCACTTCGAGGATTCATAGTCAGGAAGGAACCTAAGGGTAGGGGGGGGAGAAAAACTGGAAATCCACCCGGTATCGAAGGCTCAAGCTTAGAACCCGGTAACAGAGTGGTGCTTCTAGAAGACGTGACCACGACAGGAGGCTCCGCTTTGAAGGCAGCCGAAATGCTCAAACAGATGGGTTGCGAGGTAATATGTTGCATAACAATATTGGATAGACAAGAGGGAGGCTCAGAAGCGTTTGAGGAGGCTGGAATCCCCTTGGTTCCACTCACTCTAAAGTCCGATATTGCGAGTTGAAGAGATGGGGCACCACGAGATCGATCCAGATAATCTGCCATATCACCCTTCCAAGCTAGAGAGAAAGGAGTATATTGGAATTGGAGAGTTTCTTTCTGTGGACATGAGAGTTGGAATTATTGATGACGTACAGGAATTCCCCGAAATGAGGAAACCATCCTACAAGATTAGGGTAGATTTCGGACCAATCGTTGGAAAGTTGTGGAGCTCAGCCCAGATTACAAACTATTCTCGTTCCCAGCTAATCGGAAGGACCGTTGTAGCAGCGATTAACCTAGGGGAGAAGACACTCCCAACCGGCTTCGTTTCACAGTTCCTTGTTTTGGGAGCGCTC
The DNA here is from genome assembly GCA_964588055.1 of uncultured Candidatus Poseidoniales archaeon. Classification (GTDB taxonomy): domain Archaea; phylum Thermoplasmatota; class Poseidoniia; order Poseidoniales; family Thalassarchaeaceae; genus UBA36. The sequence goes on from CAZPNT010000033.1 coordinate 7,605, forward strand.
GATGCAGATGGAACCGTAAGACTCTTGGAACTCCCTGAAGGAACCCTCGTCGGATCAATAGTTGCATAGCCTCTCTCCAATACCATATTGAACTTGTTTTTCTAAAATTGCAATATGACATACGTAAGGATGACGACGAGCGCCGGAGAGATAGATATTCAATTGTATACAGAAGAATGCCCAGAGACTACGAACAACTTTCTGAAGTTAGTAGACGATGGATTCTATGATGGACTACATTTTCACAGGGTCATCAAGGATTTCATGATTCAAGGTGGATGCCCCCATTCCAGTGATCCAAATAACGGAAGAGCCGGTACTGGGGGCCCTGGTTGGCGAATCCCTTGCGAACCCTCAGCACTGGCAAAGCAACACGATAAGCCAGGGATATTCTCAATGGCAAACGCCGGGAGAGACACTGGTGGTTCCCAGTTCTTTCTCACAACGATACCTACGCCCTGGCTCGATGGGAACCATGCGGTTTTCGGGGAGGTTGCCAAAGGGATGGAAGTGGTCAGAGAAATAGAATCAACCGAGACTCACCCTGGAGATAGGCCGGTATCGCCACAGAAGATAATCCAAGTAGAGAGAGTGTGAGAATAGAGCAAATATATTTATTAATAACTTATTAATAGAATAACCATGGCAAAGCACCGTGTCGGCGATCGTAGAATAATTACAGTCAGCATTCCCGAGGATCTAGCTAGGAGATTGGATGCTAGAGTTGGCAAGGGTAGGGAGGAAGGAAGATCCGCCACCATTTCCAAGATGATTGAGAAGTCCCTGTCTGGAGGGCACGTCAGTCCGTACTCTTCCGAATCTATAGAGCCCCTCAAGCCAAAGAAGACCAATCTCAAAGTGAGGATTGAGATTGATACAATGGGCGAGATAGAGGTTCCTGCTGACAGGTATTATGGCGCGCAGACCGCTAGATCATTGGTAAACTTCGACATAGGAGATGACATGATGCCCAGATCGGTAATTCGTGCATTTGGAATTCTGAAGCAAGCAGCTGCGGAGACAAATGTGAAACTAGGAGTCCTGGAAGGTGACATCGGCAATCTAATTTCAAAAACGTGCGAAGAGGTAATTTCTGGATCTCTGGACTCTCATTTTCCACTCAGGATTTGGCAGACAGGTTCAGGGACTCAGACAAACATGAATGCAAACGAGGTAATTGCAAATAGGGCAATTGAGATTTCCGGGGGAAAGTTGGGAAGTAAATCTCCGGTACATCCGAATGATCACGTTAACCGAGCACAATCTAGCAATGATACGTTTCCGACGGCGATGCATATTGCTGCCGCTGAGGAAATACAACATCGTCTAATTCCCTCGGTACTGAAACTCCGACACTCTCTTGCCGAGAAGGAGGAAGAGTTTGGAGACATTGTAAAGATTGGACGGACTCACCTAATGGATGCAGTCCCACTAACTCTAGGACAGGAGTTTGGCGCATACGTGTCAATGTTGGATGCCGACATACTCAGAATCCAAGTGGCACTGAACGATTTGTATGAACTAGCTCTAGGGGGGACTGCAGTTGGAACTGGACTCAATACCCATCCCGACTTTGCGGAAATAGTAGCTCAGAAAATCTCAGAGAAGACGGGCCTTCCATTCATCAGTGCTGAGAACAAGTTCGCACAATTGGCAGCACACGATGCAATCGTAGCAGCCTCAGGGGCTCTGAACACAGTCTCTGTATCGTTGATGAAGATCGCCAATGACATCAGATGGCTCGGCTCGGGACCTAGATGTGGTTTTGGCGAACTATCACTTCCAGCGAATGAGCCCGGTTCGAGCATAATGCCTGGAAAGGTCAATCCTACACAGTCAGAGGCCATGACAATGGTCTGTTCCCAGGTAATGGGCAACCATGTTTCCATATCTATAGGTGGAAGCCAAGGAAACTTCGAACTGAACGTCTTCAAGCCAATGATGATTCATAATCTACTGCATAGCACAAGGCTTCTTTCAGACAGCTGCGTATCTTTCTCTGAAAATTGCATCTTGGGGCTTACGGCAAACGAGGAGAAGATAGCCGAGCATCTTGAGAACTCATTGATGCTTGTTACCGCTTTGAATCCGCACATCGGATACGACAATGCTGCAAAGATCGCCAAGAATGCCCATGAGAAAGGACTCACACTCCGACAAAGCGCTATCCAGCTAGATATGGTTAACGAGGAGCAGTTCGAAGAATGGGTCAGACCCGGCGACATGACGGGGCCCAGCGAATAAGGAAGGGCTCCGCTAGTCTTCAGAAATAGTACTGGGCCGATATCAGGTGGGAGCAACAGGGGGTTCCGCACATGGGGGAGCTTCCCCCCCTGTTAACTCCGCAGGGTCCGGGTGTCCCCCGGGCCCGAAGGCCCGGGATTCCCCGGGTAGATGACTCCGGAACTTCATGCTCTCCCTTCGCCATTTTCCGACTCTTGAGAGATCTCCCTCTCCTTCGCCGCATCCGTTTCAGGTACTTCGTCTCCGCTTTTCCTTTCACGTCTCGATACTGG
>CAZPNT010000034.1:0-9808 GCA_964588055.1 uncultured Candidatus Poseidoniales archaeon
CTGGTGCATTTCTGCCCTAATGAATCGTTGGTTGAAATAGTCTCGTCGCCCAATCTCTGATACGGGTGAGAGTGATGAGTGACCTGACAACATACGCAAACCAGATAGAAGTAGTGAAACAAGAGTGCCCAGAGGCTAATGATGAGGAAATAGGGAAGGAGTTCCAGAGATACGAGCGAGACTTCCTCATCCCTCCAGAGGATGCCCTTAGGTCCGTAATCAGAAAGTTCCAGGCGGCAACCGGTGTCGAGGTGACAACGGGAACAACAGCCCCTGTGCGTGAGGAGAAGAAGGTTGAGAGGTTCTCGGAACTTGGATCAGAAGATAGGAATGTCTCGATAGAGGTGGCAGTTGTGTCTTACACTCCCAAGACGCAGATGGTAAGGGGTGAAGAGAGGAATATTGCCTTCGGTTGGATGGAGGACAACCCATGGGAAGCAGGCTCAGAGAGGGTTCGCTGGGACTTCACGGACTGGGGGAACAAGGCAGAGGCCATGGTTCCCGGTTCCGTTGTCAGGCTAGAGGGGGCGTCGGTGAATGAGTGGAACGACAAGAGGTCTCTGAATATCAATAGAACCACTAGGGTAACCGTCCTGAAGGAGGGAGGGGGGTCTGCCCCTCCCACGAGCAACGACCCTATGACCATCGCTAGAGCGTCAGAGGTGGGGGGATTCGTCAACGTAGTAGCCAGGGTAATGGCAGCAAAGCCAGATGTGATAGTCAGGAAGGATGGGAGCGGGGAGATCAACGTAGTGCGTGGGAGAATATCCGATCCCTCAGGAAGCATAGGCTTCCTTTCCTGGAAGGAGTTCGATCACGAGGAGGGTTCTCTAGTCAAGATTGTTGGAGCTTCTGTCAGGAAGTTCCGCGAGACCCCAGAAATCCAGATCAACGACGGGACCGTAATAGAGGCCTATCATGACACGTCTTTCCCGGAGTTAAGCGATCTGGCGGAGTCCGAGAAGGTTAGCATAGCCGACCTAAGGAACGGAATGAGGGATGTCTCAATAACGCTTCAGGTTGAGAGCTGGGAACAAAGGACTTTCGAGAACAAGGATGGCGAGTCAAAGGTTGTGAGGAGTGGTGATGTCATGGACCCCAGCGGTAGATGCAGGCTCACTGCTTGGTGCGACTTCGACCCGAGTCCTGGAGACATACTCAGGATCGAAGATGCGAGGGTCACTTTCTGGCAGGGATCTCCCGATCTGGTGATAGACAATTCGGACCAAGTGGAAATCATCTCCGACTCTCCATGGGAGAAGATTGACCCCGAGAACCACTGGGTTGAAGTTGATTTGACCGAACTAGTTGGTGGAGGATCACGTAGGGGAGTCTCAACTTCAGGCAAGATCGTGATGATCAGGCCTGATTCGGGAATAATCGAGAGGTGTCCAGAATGTAGGAGGGTTCTGAGGGATGGTTCCTGTTCAGAACATGGATCTCAGATAGGAGAGGAAGATCTTAGGCTTCGATTTGTATTGGACAACGGAGTAAGTAATGCGAGTCTAATTCTGGGAAGAGAGGCTGCGGAATCTTTTCTAGAAATTAGCATGGGAGGAGTTAAGGATGAAGTTTCCAATTCTGGAAAGGAAGTCTTTGTTTCTGATCTGAAAAATCGGGTTCTTGCCAAGACTGTGGAAATACATGGTAGATGCTTGGTTGATGACCAAGGTGCAATGTTGATTGCTGAAAGGGCAGAGTTGTTGAAGGCGAAACCAGAAGAAGAAGCCAAGGAAGTAATGCAGAGATGGGGGGTGGCAATATGATGAATTCAACTGGCCTGAGAGTGGGAAGGCAGAGTGCTATTCGCATTTTTGCCCAGGAGTACTCGGAGTCCTCCCTAATTGAGAGGGGTGTTGGAGAGTTTGCTCCTAGTTTTGTCATAACCAAGTTGGGTGCAAAAGTGAACAGATGCCTTGTATGCGGAGGTCTCGAAAGAATGGAAAGAAGAGATGGGGAGTCCGGCCCATTCTACACTGGTCAACTAAGGGATCCTTCCGGAACTCATTTCTTCAACGTAGCTCCTTTTCACCCAGAACTTCATCCCGATGCGGAGGAGCTTCTAGCAAGATTTGAGACTGGAGAGTCGATTATTGTCTCAATGGTGGGTAGGCAACAATACAGAGAATCCGAAGATGGTGGAATCTTCACATCAATAAGGGCTGAAAGCTTCACAGAAGTGGGAATAGAGGACTACAAGTCATGGATGGTGGATGCTGCGGACGCCACACTGAGGAGGCTCGATGCTTACGACTCATCACAAGGAGAGGAGTTGACGGAGGAGTCATTGAGAAAGGCCGGTGTCCCTGAAGATTTAGTTGACGGGATGATCAAGTCGAAGGAGCACTACTCCGAGTTCGACACAGAGGCATACAGAGTCTGGATCCTCAAATCTTTTTCCAGGGCCCTCGGAGCTTCCGAGGAAGACTTGGAACCAGTGACGATAGAGGCTGCCCCCGTAGAACCGAACGAGGTGCAGACTGTCGATGGTGCAGAGCCAAGAGAGGTCGTACTGGGAATACTGAGCTCCAATGGGGGAGAGTTGGTCGAGTACGAGGCGCTAGTCGGGGCCTGCGTCTCCGCGGGGTCCTCCAGAGAGGATGCTGAGGATGCCATAATGAGTCTCAAGGACGACAGCATGGAGATTACGGAGCCACGTTTCGGATTCTTCTCTATTTCTGATGAGGTTTGAAGGAAAGGGGACTAATCTCTGGTTTCCTCCAATGAGGAGAGTTTCGATCTAATCCTCTGTATGGTTGACTCTGTGTCCTCGGTCAACGGTGTGGAATGCTCGCCAGAGACCATTGCGGCCCCCTTCACCTCTGCGATGTTTGTAGCGACCATCAAAACCCTGTGCCTCACGAACTGTTCCTCGATTGGCCACCCCCTCCTATCGGCCAGCCTCATTAGCAGGTCCTTCTCCGAATCACTCCAAGACCCCCCGTGACCCCTTAGGATGGTCCCGACCATTCTCTCAAGGTCTCCCACTCGGGCGTGTATCGTGAGTAGATCCCCTTGGACATGGCCGGGTTGGTTGTCGATCCCGATTAGGATGGAGTCTCCGGCGTCCTCCAGCAGTGCATCTGCTGGTATGGCCTGGAAATCCTCGATGGGGATCTCAATGGATTTTGGGACCTCGTCCTCGGGCTCGATATTCTGGAATGCGGTTGTCTGGATTCCATTCCTCTTCAGGCTGCGCTTGATCCTTCCCCATCCCTTCATCTGGCTCGTGAGGACCCCCGCGACCCTGCCCATCAGTACTGTCCTGTTTCCTGTGAGCTCTAGCTCTAGCTTCTTGCACATCTCGTGCAAGTCATCCCTGTTCATCTCGGCTAGGTTCTCTATCGTCATCCTCCTCGAGTCATAGTTCAGATGCAGCCACAGACGCTGACGCCTCTCCTTGTGTGAGCCCGATGACTTGATTCCGAACACCTTGAGGACGTCTCCCATCTCTTTGTGAGACATCGACTGTATCCCCTCCCAAGACAGGTCCAGTTCAGACAGAACCAGATTGGAAATCAGTCTGGCCCTTAGAACCTCTACGGATCCTGACTTCAAGATTCCACTTTCCTCCGCTCTCTCCCTCAGACTCTGAAGCCTGTCTGTGTAGAGAGAGCTCAGCAAATCTGTGTCCACCCTCATGGTAACACCAGCGTCTCGTGATGCCACCTTAGTTATCGATTGCCCCATTATCGTTGTCGAGGAGTGGGTTTCGAATCTGAACCGGCCACGCGAATGGACTAGAGGAATGGGGGTGCGTCCTCGTCCGTTGGATGGTCTCTGGGAACCTCTCTGGAGGACTCCTTGACCATGGTTCCCCAATCTATCATAAGGGCGACTATCGCTCTCTGATACTCGCTAATCGCCACCAGCCTCTCCAGTGACAGGGTCTTCCTACCGTCTTTGGACAAGGCCTCCATACGGACTTCGACACGGACTTCGTCATGGTATATCTCGCCGTCGGGATCGTGACAAGCCTGCTCCAGGACCAGGTCGCGGTTCTCCTCTGCCTGCCTTAGTATGGCTCCTACCTGTCGGTGCCTGACCTCCAACCCAATGCAGTCGTGCATTGACGGATCAACATCCCCCATGACCCTGCTCTGAACCCAAAGGACGGTGTTTCCCTCTGGCTCTGTTAGCTTAGAGGACAGAGCATTAGGGAAACCGATCCTGGAGACTACTGCGATTAGATCCGAGAAGGGGGGTGGAATGAAGTGCGGAGCCCCCCTAACCTTGGGTTGGGACATCAGCGTGTGTCTCCTCTCTGTCTGGCCGGTCTGCTCGTATTCGGACCTAGAGGAGACGAAGCCGTCGATCTCACCCTTCTCCAGCATGCCGGCCAACCAAGTTCCCCTTTCCTCAGAGTCAAGGGGCTTGGATTCTGGAACACCAGCTACCTGTTCGGAACGGAGTACCTGAAGATCAGGTCGTGCCCTGAGAAGCTGTCTGCGGATTAGTTCCGAGTCTGAGACAACTATGGCGGACCTAGGTTGGTACATCAGTCGGTTCGGCGAAACTAGTACGAGGTTTGGCCTTCTGGGGGTTCTGGCCCCGTTGACTTTGCAGCCCTTCTCAGCTATCTCAACGTCCCTGCCAATGACTTCAATGGCGGGAACGGCTAGCAGGTCTATGTCCCCTTCAGACAGTAAGTCCAGGCCGGATGAGATGTCATTTACGGAGTTGACGGAGTGCGCGATGCCCTCCAGGTCAGCTGTATCCAAGTGATTTGACACCTGTGTAGACACTTTCGACGAAGAAGAGTCCAGTGCCCCGACTATCAGCCTGTTTTCCATCGCATCCACCTCAAGGGAGGGGGCACTCCTCATGCCCATTCTGAGCGGCGTGCGCACCCGTTGATATATGCGACCCCTAGGCTGGTTACACCATGGAAGCGGAGAAAATCGAGTCGGTGGACCTTGATTCTCTGAAGAACCTGGTCGAGGAGTCGATAGAGGATTTGGTTATGGAGAAAATGAGCTCTCCTCTCGATCGACCAATAATGTCGATTGCTAGGGAGGTTCTTCTAGGAGGGGGCAAAAGGTACCGCCCAATATTGGTAATCACTTCCTACAAGGCCGCAGGGGGGTTTGACTACAGGGAGGCCTTGGATCTGGCTTTGTCCTCAGAGCTAATCCACACTGCCACTTTAGTCCACGATGACGTCTACGATCAATCAAAGATGCGTAGAGGCAAGCCCACGATACACTCCTCTCACGGCATCTCGCATGCCATAATTGCAGGGGACTACCTATTCTCTCTAGGATTCGAATTCGGGGCGAAGTACGACGAGAGAGTGATAGGGAGAGTTAGGGACTCTTGTGCCGGAATTGCATCTGGAGAGATACTGCAGTTCGAGCACATCCACGACCTAAACACTAGACCTGAGGACTACTACGCCATAATTGACGGGAAGACGGCTGGGCCCTTCGCCTCTGGTTGCTCGAGTGCAGCGATGGTTGCGGGTGCCAGCGAGGAGGTCGTGGATTCTCTATGGGGATACGGAATGGAGCTAGGTAGGGCCTTCCAACTAGTTGATGACATCCTAGACCTGGAAGGAGACGAGAGGATTGGCAAACCCAGGGGGGCTGATGTCCACGAGGGCAAGATGACTCTACCCATAATTTACGCCTTGACGATGCTCCATGGAGAGGACAGGGAGCATCTAGAGGATGTGCTGACAAACTTCGGCAACGATAGGTTACATGAATTGGTCCAACTTCTGGAGAGAGCCGGATCCTTCGAGTATTCCCGAGTATTGATCTCCAATCATGTCGGGAGGGCTTTGGAGCACCTAGAGTCTCTGCCCGAGACAGAAGAGAAGGCGCTGTTGAGTGAGATGGCACTAATCTCGGAGGCTAGAACGAACTAACGGAGGACCCCACTTGTCCGAGGATAAGTACTGGGATGCAATCATTATTGGAGGGGGTCCTGCTGGGAGTACCACTGCAAGGTATGCAGCAGAAGGTGGCCTTAGCGTATTGGTAGTGGATGGGAGGGATCCCATTGGATCCCCCCTTCAATGCGGTGAATTGGTCCCTACCAATGAGGAGATGAGTCGGCTTTGCCCTGACGTTCCAGAGGTAGACGACCTGTTCAGGACTCCAGATGAGGCCATCTCCAGTACATCAGGCAAGATGAGGATAGTAAAGCCAAACGGCAAAGGGATGGATTTCAACTTTGAGGGGGTAGTGCTGGACAGAGTAGCTCATGATGAGGCCTTGGTCGACCTTGCCGCATCAAGAGGTGCGGAGTTTCTTCTTGGAAGTCGAGTCAAGAGTGTGGACGGTGAGACCGTCCTCCTCTCAGACGGGACGGTTCTGAAGGGCAAGATCATAGTGGGTGCTGGAGGGTACAATGACCCTCTAAGAAAGAAGTACTGGGATGAGAAGTCACTGAACATACCTGTAAAATTTGCACTGAAACAAGGCAACCACACTGATGCATTGGAGTTGCACTTCGGGTCTGTTGCCCCGGGCGGATATGCTTGGGTTTTTCCGAAAGAGGGAGTTTCCAACATAGGGTTGGGTGTCCAGAGGAAGATGTCAGGAGGAAGAAGCCTAGAGTCATACGCCAACGAGTTCATCGGACGTTTTGAGGGAGACGAGCCATTCAGGGGAGCAGGGTATCTGCCAATGTCCGGAACTATCGGGGAATTTGTCAAGGGCAACTACGTCCTAGTCGGAGACTCGGCTGGAATGGTGCTGCCGTCGAATGGAGCAGGGATAACTATCGCAATGATTGGAGGCAGAATCGCTGGCGAGGTGATATCTGAGCACATCAATGACGGAGTAGATCTGCAGGAGTATGAGAGAAGGTGGGAGTCGCAAATGGGGAGAGTGATGAGAAACTCGAAGAGGGCCTTCAGAATAGGAAGCATGATTTTCAGATTCCCTGATTGGTTCTTGAACATGGCATTCAATCCCCTGACAAAAGGATTCATCTGGAGAGCAGTGACCTGCAAGAAGATGTTCTGGATATTCTAGGGCGAACGGGCTGACCAGATGGTCGCCATTCCGGGGAACACGACTCGAGCATTGACGTCGACAAAACCGGTATTCTCCAACATTGAGACGTAATCTCTGGTAGTACCGAACTCTGAGTAGGTCTTAGTTAGCCACTTCCATGGATGATCCCTCTTTCCGCATACAAGTCTAGCGTAACTGCCAACCCATACTCTCATCCACAATACACCAAGAACTCCGTGAAACCAGTTCATCTTAGCCGGATCCACGATTATAATGGGAGCACCTGGCTTGAGAACCCTCAGGGCCTCGGAGAGTCCTGCCCTCTTGTCATACCAGTCCCTGAACGAAAATAGGGAGCAAATGGCATCGAAAGACCCGTCTTCGAATGGGAGATTCTCGGCTGTGGCCTCAACGAACTCTGCTGGAGAATCTCCACGTTCTGCCCTTGCGGAGTTCACCCTGTTTTCCGCCGCTGAGAGCATCTCAGGTATCGGGTCAAGACATACCAGTTCCCCTCCGGCTACATCCTCTGCGAAACTACCGGGACCGCAACCGATCTCGAGAACTCGGCCCTGAGGCAACATCCCCCTTACCATTCTCCTCCATCTGGATACCTGCCCGAGGGTGGCGAATCTGTTTATTTTGTCATAGACCGGAATGGTTGCCATGAGATTTCGCTGGAGTTCGTCCCACTCCTCTCCCGCCATCCCCTGCGCGTCCATGCATCTACCTCAGAGAAGGACATATTTGGAGGATTCCCGATGGAGTTCTTTGACCGTACTGAACTAGTGGAATTCGCGTGGTTATCATCATAAACTCCTCATTGGTCGCCAATGCACCGTAGGTGCATAGAAATGGGACGAGAAGAAGTTCTACGAGCGATAAGGCAGGCAGAAAGCGAGGCAAAGAAGACCATTGCAGATGCGGAGTCTGAAGCCGCGGAAATCATTTCCAAAGCGAGGCTCGCAGCCACAGAGATTGTCCAGGAAGGCAGGACTGACTCGGAAGCGAGTGCACAGAACATGATTGCAGAAGCAAGGACTGCGGCAGAGAGCGAGGCGCACAAGGTCTCCAAGGAGGGAGACTCGACTATAGGCTCCATCCACGATGGTGGGGAAGGCAGCAGGGAAGAGGCAGTGAATACCGTCTTGGATGCATTCAGGTCCTAATTTCAGAGGAATTACATGTCACAAGTTAACACTCAGCAGATGGGCCGTATGGTCGCTGCTGGGGGCAAGGATAGGCTCGGCGAGGCAGTGGAGATACTGGCTCGTCTGGGATCCTTGCACATCATTGACTATGACGGAGGGGAGGACGGTTTCTCACTTGGATCTCCTGAGGAGAGCTCGGAAGAGGTCGGAAGAGACCTGGTCAAGGCCAGAGCGGCTGCGTCTGTGGTTAAGGCATCTGGTCCAGAGATGCCCGTACCAGCAGCACCTGTGAGAGAATCACTTGGAAACGACCTCCCAGGAAAGATAGACGAGGTTCTGAACGACAGCTCTAGAATAGATGACTTGGAGAATGAGATCTCTTCCCTCATGGAAGAGGAGGAAGCGCTCTCACTTGTTTCCCCACTGGGAGTAGACCTAGAGCTTCTGAGTGGTTTCGAGGCGATAACAACCTTCGTTGGAACCGTGGAAAATATCGCAGAGGCTAGGGAAGTTGCTAATCATGGACTAATTATCGAAGGTAATGACGGGAAGGGACTTGTAGCAGTATTCGTAAGAAATGACGATGCTGGACAGACATCTGTCAAACTGGAGAAGGCGGGATTTGAGTCAGTCCAGATTCCAGAAGGGGAAGGCTCGGCATCTGATAGGCTATCAGAAGTCAGAAGGGCAAAGGGATCTTTGGAAGGGGAGAAGTACGATCTGGAGAAGAGGATCGAGGAATGGAGCAAGGCGAACGGCCAGATGCTCCTGTGTGGACTGGAGGTCTTGGAGAGAGATCACGACGTGTTGACAGCACCAGTTAGAATAGCGGTCTCAGAACACGCCTTTGTCATCGATGGTTGGGTTCCAATGGGCAGTTCCGAAGATGTTCAGAGAGCCCTGAATGACGTATGCCTTTACACTGAAGTAACTCCCTTCGAGATGGAAGCAGGCGGAGGGGGGCACGGGCACTCGGACCACCACCATAGTCAGAAGATGCCCCCCATTGCATTCCACGAAAGGAGCTCCAGCAGACCAATGGAGCTTCTCACAGATGCAGTTGGAAGGCCTGCATACGGTAGAATAGACCCGACCATCTTCATGTTCGTAACTTATCCAATTTTCTTTGGAATGATGCTCGGCGACATGGCATACGGGCTCGTTACAATGGGACTTGGTGCACTGCTAATGAGCAAGGCGGGCACTAACGAGATGCTGAAGCTAGGAGGTAAATTCCTGACATACATTGGATTCGGTACCGTCTTCTTCGGTTACCTGTACGCAGAGTTTGCAGGTTGGGAGATTTTCCCCCACTACCACCACAACCCTGCAGAGGCGCTGCAGATGCTATATCCAGCAATTCCCGATGGAGCCTATCACGTATGGCATGCTTCCCTTCCGCTGGGTATAGAGTTGGCTTTCCCGTTTCATCGAGTGGTAATGGTCGATGACCATGGGAATCTTGAACACCTAATTCTACTCACAATTTACCTAGGAGTCATTCACGTATTCCTGGGACTTGCAATAGGCTTCAGAGACATTATGCTCTATGGGAATGGACATGGAGGATTCGGTTTCGTCTGTGCATTCTTTGAGAAGGGAGCATGGATGATCCTACTAGTTGGAGGATTCATGTTCGCCTATGGCTTCATCGGACCAGCCGACTGGATGATGGAGCCAGGTGCAGCGATA
>CAZPNT010000035.1:0-9654 GCA_964588055.1 uncultured Candidatus Poseidoniales archaeon
ACTATGGTGTTGGTAATCGGCTGCACCTCTATCACTACGTCGGAGAGTGCGAAAACCTCGAATTGGGTTTCTGCAGGCAGGTACAGGAACTCCCCTTCGAATTTGAATGAGAAGTTGTGAGAGCCCCTGTCTAGTGAGTACTGGACCCTATGGCTGAACGAGAACAGCCCTCCCTCCTCTGTAGATATGGCGACTATCTCGGAGCCATCAAGGAGGACGGTAATTGGCCTTCCTTCCAGTCCTTGCTCGAACCCGGTGTCCGACTCGAAGAGCCTCCCGCTGAAGTTCCAATGGCCTCCCCTAGTTGCGTAAGTGCTATCCCCTTGAAGGGATATAGAGGTATGGTATGAAACAGTGAAGTTGGACTCAATCGAGCCCTGTCTGTAGAATCCCTGAGCGGGGGCAATCGCAGAAATGGAGTGGTTCCCTATGTCGACAGACTCGGGTATGGTCCATTGAAGGCTCCAGTTACCGTCCTGCTGGCTGCTTGTTATTCCCACTAGTATGCCATCGATGAAGACCTCGATAGTGTGGCTGTCCAGCCAACCCTCCTCGAGATTGTCCTTGACAGAGCCGGAGATCGTCATTTCATCCCCAACAGCAACGGGACCAGTTGGATCTAAGCTTACGTAAACGGGTGCGAAGACGGTGAATACTACGGAAGAGTTGGAGGTTAGGATGAAGTCCTCTCCTAGGAACTCAACTCCAATGATAATGGGACCCAGCGGCATGTCGGGAGGGATTGGCACTAGTCCTGTGAAGGAGCCGTTTGAGTTCACGGAAATGGATGTTAACTCCTGCCCGTCTATTGAAAGGACCAGGTCCCTGTTGGGGATTGCCCTGCCCACCCCATCTGTAAGCATCCCTTCGACGACTGCAACCTCGTTCCTATCGATCTCCGAGGGAGAGGTGGAGATTACCACCTGCGAAGGCTGTGTTACATTGAACACGAGGGAGTCTGTTGAGCCTAGGTAGTATTCGGGGTTAACTGAGTCACCCTGTCCCATCGGGTCCACCCAAGAGAAGCCTCCCAGGAAGTCCACGCGGGCCATGTGTTGACCGAAATCCATGTCTGCGGGAATTTGGTATGTTATCGACCACTGTCCCGTGCTGGCATTTGAGAATGCAGTGTATGCGGGGCCGACGTCGACGCCGTCGATATACAGGTGTATCAGCCCACCACTGAGGTTGCCGTCTTCCTTCAGCATCTGTCCCTTCTCATCCTGAAGAGAGCCAGTGAAGGTTACCGAGGACCCTGAGATTGAGGGCGAAGTTGCTTCCTTCAGAACTAGTTGAGTGGGTGCCAGGACCACCACCCTAGTCCAAGTCTCATCACCGAGAAGTCCTACTGGCCCACTTATCCCTGAGAAAGTTGCAGTGACCAGCATTGGCCCTGGATCACGGTCTGGCTTGACGAGGATTGATGCCGAGGCAGTCCCATTCGAGTCAGTAAGTCCACCCCAAACAGTGATGTTGTCAACCTCGACTATCACCGTCGCAGAGGAGACAGGGGATCCCGAGTTGTCGATAATAGACAGGGACATGTCGAATGTGTCCCCCCTGATTGTCCTGTTGTCGGGGTCGAGGTCGTCCGGGCTCTCGATTGTCAAAACGGTGTAACCCCTGCTGTTGAATGTGGTGAATGCGGAAGCGGCCGAGAAATAGGTGACCTGAGGGGTGAATGAAACATCCAGGCCATGCGGACCACGTGGGAAGGAGAGATCGAGTCGAATCTGGGCGGACCATGTTCCGTCGGAGTTGAAGGTGACTATTGGAACCGTGAAGTTTGCAGATTCCCCGTCAATTGAGAATGTCAGTGTCGGGTTCAGGGGATTGCCATTGGTGTCCGATAGTCCTGTCCCATTGCTGGAAGTGAGGGAACCCGTCACATTGAACGGTTCGCCTGGAAGGGGATTGGCCTGAATCGGATCGATCAACATGCTGACTGGGGACCTAACGGTAATCGTGCTCAGAATGTGTACTGCGGGGTTTAGGTCTCCTGAACCGTTGAAAACGAATGTGACGTTGACAAGGCCCAGTGGGTGATCATGGGGTATCTCGAATTCGAAAGCGACACTGCCGTCTGGGCCAGTGACTGCCGGATCGAGCCATGTGTCATGGAAGAGGGCCTGGACCTCGAATCCGGACAGAGGTGCCTCGTTGTTGCTGAATTCGACAAGCCTGGCAGTCATGGTTGCTGAATCGCCCCTGTCGATGATTGTGTTGATGAATGGATTTGTGTCGGTGAACTGAGAAACCCCCATGACTAGGATTGAGGCGTCCCCGTTTCCAGTTAGGTAGAATGGGGTCGAGCCGTTGATGACGCTGACCACTACTGTCCTATCACCCCTGATTACTCCGTTTCCGAGGGAATCCGTGGGTACAGAGATGTTGAATCCGCCAGAAGCGTTCGTTGTATGGTTCTCTATCAGTAGCTCCTCTGGCTCGTCAAGGAAGAAGACGTTGATGCCAACTGGTCCGTCGACTGTCCGATTTGTGTCAACCGAGTCCATCACTGTCCCGACTAGATTGAATGGTTGGAGAGCAGTTACCTGGTTGGGGATGAAGGTGATGTCAACTGTGCTCCCAACTTGGACAGTGAGATTGGAAAAGCTCTGGTTACCTAGCCACCTTCCTGCCTCAGGGGTCTCGAGGGTGTCTGTTATGTCATCTGGGGCATGCAACCTGATGTCATAGAAACCCGGTGGCGTGGACGACGGGATGGTGGGATCGAATGAAGCGATGCCCTCTGAATTTGTGGTCGAAGACTGGAGTATGGTCTGAAGAGGGCCACCCCAGTCGAAGTACAGGTCCAAGTCTACTCCGGATAGCGTTTCGCTTGGATCCTCTACGTCTGTAACTGTGGCCTGAAGTTGAAGCTGTTCCCCAGCGGTAACTATCGATGCGATAGGGTCCACTTCTACCACAAACTCGGTCTGAACTCCAATCTGAATGATGGTTGGGTCTGCCGCATTGTAGTATGCACCCCCCTCTGGGGGGTTGGTTGAGAATCCCAATGTGACTGAAATCTCGTAAACCCCCGAGGGAATTCCAGGCGGTATCTCGAATGAAAGGTTGTAGGAACCAGTCGCATTGTCTACCCATCCGCTGGCTACGTTGTAGATTGTGGGTGCTGCTGGGAACCCTCCGGGAGTCGTGGGGAGGTCCGATGGCACAAGAAGTTGGACTAGGACAGAGGAATTGTTCTCTGCGACCGGATTCAGAAGAATCATGTCCTTTGCGATTCCAGAAATCCAATTCGTAGATCCTCTGACAGACCAATCACTCGATAGGTTTGCAGTGGCATTGGCCATTCCACGTACCCTCAGAACTCCTGATGTAGAGTTGGGGCTTAGCCATGTAGAGCCCGAGTAACTAAGGTTCCAGTCGAAGTCACCTGGGACCGTGTTGAATGGCGGGGTGAAAGTTGGAGTCATCCTCCCTGCGTCCGGATCCGTCTGGTTCCAAACGAGATCGCCATCGAACAACAGAGTGTAGTCACCTTCGAACGAGGCGAAAGAGGAGCCTGTGTGATCCTCCATGAAGACGTCTACAGCGTACTCCCTGCCCCTAATTGCGAACGGTAGTTCGTAGTCGAAGACCACGAAACTGCGGATTCCGAAGGTATCTACGAACTGCTCCTGGTCATTTGCATTCAGATCATCGGAGTCGAACTGGAGTCGCACTTCCACTGGGCCTGCCGGGATGGGGACATCGGAGGCAGAGAATGGCCAAGTGATGGAGAACTCACCTGGGTTTGAGCCCCATGAAGAGTTGTTCAGGTACCAAGAGGAAAGTTCTACGAATGGCCCGGATATGTCAGACCTACGCATTTCCAATATCAGTGTCCCATTTAGGGGGGATGGGGATAGGCCCCTACTCAGAACAGTGCCGTTAAGGTATACGTTGCTACCTATCTCCAGAATGGAGTTGTTTGCCCCATGGGACTCTAGCTCTACTGTCAAGTTTGGAGAAAGAGTGATGTTGAATTCAAAGGAATAGGTACTGGGTCTAGCATGGTATGAGGGCGTTGTGTCATTATTGAGATCATCGAAGTGCCATCCATCGAAGGAAATTGCTGCATCCATCAGTCCGAGCGGCTCTGTCTCGTCTATTGGGACGACGAACTCATAGTAACCCCCACTAGAAACCAAAGAGGTGAGAGAGACTTCTCCGTCAACGTCCGAGGAGTAGTTAAGCACCACCTGAAGTTCGTCTGTTATCGATGGATCGAGGAACGGTGAGCTTGCCCAAGACAATTGTCCTGTTATCGATGAGTTAACCCCGATTCCCAACATGGGTTGTTCCACTGGCGTAGGATTGGTGATGGAAATCGAAACGTTGTCGGTGACGTTCAACTCCCATGGCATTGTGATCCCCTGAATCCCGACATATCCCTTCTCAGAGGTCAAGATAACCAATGAGCCGAACCCCGGCTGGATTACTTCTTGGGGGAGCCCTGTTAGATTGAAGGACCCGTTCGAGTCTGTGGAGACGTTCGCAACTACGTGCTCAGGGATTGCAGCACTTCCAGGAACGTTTTCGGATAATCCCGGTTCAACGAGGTAAAGTGAAAGAGATATGTTTTCCACCAGTGTCTGATTTTCTACGAACTCCAGTTTTCCTTGCACCCAGATAGGATCGGAAATAGAAACATTCCTCTCTATGGATGTTGGGCCCCAAGATTCGACAGTGACTGTCACTTCGGACATAGGTGGGCAGGCCTCGAATGGTATCCACCCTAGATCCAGTTCTCCTTGGTTCTGGTTTGTCTGCAGGTGAACCTCGGCCCATCTCGTGAAGTCCTTCCCATACACATTGAATGCCTTGCCGTCCCAGCTCCCACCGGCGAATCCGGTTACCTTCCTGGCAGGCATGCCTGCAATTCTCAGCATTGTTACGAAGACCGAGGTGAATTCGTCACAGTTTCCTTCTCTCGAGGAGTTCAGTATCCAGTGTGTGATGTCGCTATCATTGCCCATCCCATCTGGCCTTCCTGAGCCATAGTGGTTCCTGAGGAATGAGATGGTTTCATTGCCATTGACTAGAAAGTCCTGAATTGCCTTGATCTTGTCCCAAGCGGAAATTGCCCCCGACTGGTCCAATATGTCCTGAGTGAGATTGATGACGAAATCGCCGTTGTCCATGAAGTCCTGTGGCAGATCTGTTCCGTATTCTGAATCATCAAAGGCAGTGGTGTTGTCTGTAATCTGCGCAGTAAGAATTACCTCCGGCGCATTGACGTAAAGTGCCTCGATTACGGCACTGTCCACGATGACATCTCTGGTGTAGTTGGAGAAGTTCAGACCAGCGGTAAAGTCGACCCAAGTGGTGTAATTAACTACGTTGAAGGGTTGGATTAATTCCTCGCCTGGACCAATGTATCCGGCCTCATCGAATATGATTTCCCAAGAAAGGGGCCCTGAGTGATTCCAGAACGATTGATCCGCGATACCTTGTTCGGTAGAGAACTCGGGCAATACCTGGGTATTCCCGACGAGAGTGCTGTTTACACCCCAGGAGACGCTTGTGTAGTAGTCGTATGTGTGCCACCTCCAGTAGTGCCTGACCGAAGGGTCGAGTCCCTCGGATGTATTTGTGGCGGTGAACATGAGGGAGTTTTCCTGGATGTCATCAGAGGGATCGAATGGGTCGCTAGGAGAGCCAATGCAGTCTAGTTCCCAGAAGTCAGCCGGGCACTCTTCGCCATCGGGGACCCCTCCTCCATCAGAGTCTGGATCTAGCCAATCTGTACCCAATTCTTGCTCTATGGAGTCCGGAATCCCGTCTCCATCTGTGTCCAATGGGTTAATGTCATCATCAGGATTGTCCTGGGGATTTGTCCCGTCCAGGTATTCCTGTCCGTCATCGACGCCACCATTATCCGAGTCTGCTACGTTCCAGAGTGTGAACCAGACATCAGAAGTCATATTGCCCCCGATTCCGAAAATCATCGAGCATCCCGTAGAGTTCTCGAAGTAGTTATTCAGACCGTCACCATCTGTGTCCAGAAGGTTGTCACATGGCTCCCTTGGATCTGTGTCGTTAAGTATCTCTGAAAGGTCATTTACTCCGTCTCCATCGGTGTCGAATAGTGTGGGGTCAGATAGGTAGCCCCAAGTTGCGGTCAGTTCCTCCCAGTCTGCGAGTCCGTCTCCATCGGAGTCCTTGTAGTCGTCATCACACCATGGATCGTTGGATGCATTTGGGGATGCATCCCAGCACCATGACCCGTTAGTGATTAGAATCGTATTGGAACCGGCTGGAGGCTCGGCATCCACTCCTCTCATGAACTGTGACTCCAGGGAAGAGTAACTGAACGGAGTTTGTGTTCCATTCGGGGAAATGTAGTATGCCATGGGAGGGTTGCCTCGCCAGTCTACGGGGTTTGGGTCGATACCCTCTGTAGAGTTGAGTGTGAGGGTGTCCGCCTCGCTATCCCATGCTATTACTGAGAATACGAGATCGAATGTTGAGGTGCAAGGGTCTGTCTGACCTGGAAAGCCCTCGTCTCCGTCATTGATGCCTCCCCCATCTGTGTCTGAGACATTCCAAAGGGTGCAGGAGTTGTTCTCTTCCCAATTCTGCAGACCGTCTCCGTCGAAGTCTCCTTCGTCGTTAATCCGAGTGGGGTCTGTCTCGCCTGTGTCAATGACGCCGTTGCCGTTCAGGTCCTCATCTCCGTCATCAAGGTGATCCCCGTCGGTATTGTTATCTCGTGGATCAGAACCTTGAGCTGGATCTCCGTAAGAGCCATTGTATTCAATTCCATCAAGGATCCCGTCCCCGTCGGTATCGGGAGAGGTTGGGTCTGTCAGCAATACAAGCCCCTCGAGAGAATCATTGAGCCCGTCTCCATCAGTGTCATTATTCTGAGGATCTGTCTGCGTTATCCCATCAACCTCTGCTGTAAAAATTTCACAACCTCCCGGCCCTAGAGACAATACCGGGTTACAAGGTGACTCTGTGATTGTCATGTTTATTGGGCCTGGTCTGAAGTACTGAGTTGGAGGGAAGGTCGATCCGTTCCTAGTCCCCCATGCAGGATTGACGTACTCGTAGATGTTAGCTAACCCATCGAAGTCAGGGTCGCCATATGTACCGTCCTGGTTGGAATTCGAAGTAGGGTCCAATCCGTTAGCTGCCTCCCATCCGTCTGGCATCCCATCGCCGTCGGTGTCCCATCCGTTAGGATCCTCGTCGATATCGCCATCCCCATCATCATCATCGGAACTGCAATCAGCATCACCGTCGAAGTCGGGATCGTTTGAATCTACCATTCCGTCATGGTCGTTGTCGAACGTGTCGGTGCAGATGTTTCCTACTGGATCCTCATCGGCTCCATCGGACCCAGAGCCCTGAATGACTTGCATTGCACTCTCCTCATCCCAATTTGACACAGGAACAGTGCCGTTCCACCAAACCCCGTTTTCCAGAACGTTAGTCGTGGAGGGTTCGTCCCAGCCTGCCGGGATTCCGTATAGGTACTCGTTCAGATTTGTCAGGCCATCGGAGTCTGGGTCGCCAGTGGAACCATTCTCCCCCAGTGAGGAAAGCGGATCTAGCCCGTACTGCCATTCCCAGCCATCTGGTAGGCCATCATTGTCCGTGTCCCAATCCTGTGGTTGAGTATTGATGATGAACTCAATACCGTAAGGAAGTCCATCAGCGTCCTGGTCATTGGTGGTAGCAGAGGCTTCGAAGACGGAAATCTGCATGGAGGCTACACTTGACATCAGGAAGAGGAAGGTTAGCAGAGAGGCCGACCTCTTCTTGGCCGTTTCTTGTTTCCCTTCGTAATTTACAATTACGAACCCCATGGTGCCATTCACACTTTCTTGGCGCTAACTTGGGGTCTTAAGCAGAATGGAGCGTCGTTCGTACATTTGACTTCTCAAATTAGCTCAACGTCATCTTCATCATATCTATCGACCTGTCTGGGTTGTTCTTCCACCACCACCGGGGCAGGTATCTCGGGCTCAGTAGATTGCATCTCTTCTTCAGACTCTGATAGTGACTCAATCAACCTCATTTGAGCCGCCCACCTCCTTCTGTTGAGTCTGCTCTGAATTCCAGCGAACAGAAGCAGAACGCTGACTGCGAAGAGGACCATCGTAATTGGTCTGGGATGAACAATCTCGTTGACTACAATCTTGGAAATAGAAGCGATTTCGACTATCGCTATTAGGGTGAATTGGGCCTTAACCGAGTCTGCGAAACTCTGCTCGGTATCTAGAGGGGTTGCAGTGATAGAGATGGGGACTTCCTCCCCGTTGTTTGCCGAGGTGGGTACTGAAATCTCCACCGTAAATGTAGCCTGATCGAACTGGTCGATTTCTATCAATGGAGAGCCGGATAGTCCTCCGATTGAGACTCCCCAACCACTTGCATCCACATCTGCCTCCAGTAGAACTGTCATTGGGCTGTTGCCCTCATTCTTCACAATCATGGTAATCGAGTAGTCGTTACCGGGTGCGAATTTCTTGTTGGGGGATTCTTGCACGATCTCGAGCATGGGGTCTACTGCATCTACTTCGAATGTCATGGGAAGATCGAAATAACGAGGGTTGTCTTCATCCACGTCCTCTACAATCCTGAGGAAAACTGTGTGATTCCCGGCATCCACCTGATTTGTCATTGTTACACTAATGAAAACCTCAGTGAAGTCGCCGGGACCAAGTGAGACCCTGGGTACTGCCTCCCCATCTGAGTCAGTGATTCTATATTCCCAATTTCCATATTTCGTATCCTGATCTAAGTTCTCCTGCAGGTTTGCTGGATTCTTCAGAAGCCACCAGGAAGCAGGCCCCAGTTCAGTATCGCTATTGGTGATCCTAGCTCTGAATTCTAGGACAGGCCTAGCTTGGCCGGGGGCGCAAAGAGCTACTTCCATGTGCCCGAGTGGAGTACCATCGCAGTCCTGTGAAATCTCACCTCTGATTCCATACGTCCTTTGTATGGTGAAAGAGACCTTGGTGGTAGTGGAGGCATTACCTCCGCTGATTACCTCTATTTCGATTTCTCCAATGTCGTCGTCTTCTCTGTCGAGACTTGGCTTAATGCCGAGAATCAAGATCTGCGTATTGTGCCTCTCGAGCAGGGAAGTGTGGAATGTTCCATCCCCCTCGTCCTGTAGGATCCTCTGACCGGTCAGATTGTCGTGCAGTTGGAAGATTGACTTTGACCTCTTGAGTATGTCTATCCTGAAGGTATCGGCATCAAAACCAGTGTTGAAGATCTCTAGTATGAATGGATTGAATTCACCGTATTCGGCAAATCGAGGAATTGTCGAGTCCAGAGCATCTCCTCTTGACGAGTTGGCTATTGGGGTCTTGTGATCCTCTGACCATATGGACACCACCGGTGGTTGGTAGACGTCAATCTTCTCGACATTCAGAACTAGGGTATCCTGGTGGACTACTGAGATTACACCGTCTACGTCTGCCTCTGCCACTGCCCTGATCTCAATCTTCTTGGGCATTCCTGTCAGATCCTCGGGAGCAGTCAGAGTAACTGTTGGGTTGAGGACTGATCCACCCGAGCTCATCTCGTACCCAGCCGGAGAGTCGAATTCCACCAACCATGAGCTCCCTAGATTAGTAAGGACTTCCAACTCTACGTTCATCGACTTTGTAGAGTCCCCCCTGTGCACAA
>CAZPNT010000036.1:0-9517 GCA_964588055.1 uncultured Candidatus Poseidoniales archaeon
CAATGTCCCAGATAGGAGGGGGCATGGGGGTCCTAGCTGCGTTCTACATCCTCGAGCCGGCATTGATGCACTTTGGAGATCTTGAGGGAGATGCACTGTTCGCTACTGGAAGGGTTCTCGTCCTCGCAGTGATGGTTGGATTCGCATCTCACATGATGTTCGACGCCCTGCTGCTCCAGTGGGTGAGAGCGAGCATGCTGAACATGGGAGTAGACGTTTTTCCCTCTTCGGGTGGCGACCACATCGAGGGTCATGCTGATGAGTCACCCCCGTACCCATGAGCCATGGGTCGCGATGCCCCGCCTAGCCTGTCCGTTCTAAGACTGGGACATCGTCGTGACAGGGACAAGAGGATCACATCCCACTTGGGGCTGACTGCTAGGGCATTCGGGGCGGACGAGGTCGTTCTATCGGGTGACAGAGACCCGTCTGCTCTGGAGACTTGGGACTCCGTTACTGAGAGGTTCGGTGGAAATTTCCAGAGCAGGTTCGAGGAGAGCCCAATTTCTTGGCTCCGTGGAATCTCGAAGTCCGGCGAAGCAACAATAGTGCACCTAACTATGTATGGCGAATCCTGGAAGGAGGCAACAGCTTCTATCCCTACCGACAAGCCTGCGGTGGTGGTTGTCGGTGGAACGAAGGTTCCAGCCGAGGTATTCGAAATGGCGGATCACAACATCTCAGTTGGAAACCAACCCCACTCGGAAGTGGCTGCTCTCGCGGTCTTCCTCGACTCTTGGCTGGGGGGTGTCGAATCGAAATCAACCTTCGAAGGAGCACAGTTACAAGTAATTCCATCCGCTAGAGGGAAGGTAGTAATTAACCAAGAAGAAGAGTGATTTTGTCCTGTCAATTTCTTCACTGCTTGTCAACCATTAAGAATCGTACTTGGGCAGCGTTGCTGATGTCGGAGAGTCCAGCGCGCGGGGGCTTCTGTCCCGGAGCTGGAATTCATGGCGTCGAAGAACCTCCATCTTTCCCCGATGCAGCGGATCCGTTGCTAAACTCGTCTCGCTCGGAGCAGCCCAGTGGCTCTCGGGGGATCCTTCTCCTAGCCGATGGCACCCGCTTTGAGGGGAGTCTTTTCGGCTCAGAAGAAATAGCTGAGGGGGAACTAGTCTTCACCACAGGAATGTGTGGATATCAGGAGAGCATCACCGACCCTTCCTTTGCAGGGCAGGTACTCACGTTCACATACCCTCTACTGGGCAATTACGGCATCCATCCCGGAGTCTCCGAGTCATCCTCAGTCCATCCTCGTGGGATTGTTTGCAAGCAGCATATGACCTTCCCAGATCATAGGAACTGCATCGGAAGCGTCCACGATCTACTCGTAGCACACAACATTCCTGGGATTGAAGGAATCGACACTAGGGCACTAACTCGGAGAGTCAGGGAGCATGGTACCGTCTTATGCGTATTCGGTCCTGCGGAGAGGGTCGATGAGATGGAGACCATTCTCGAGGAGATGACCCCGCCAGATGCAGATGATTTGGTAGCTCAGGTTACATGCGATGAACCTAGGCTGCTGAACCCAGGCGCCACTGACGACACCGGTCAACAACTTCCTCGACTTGCTGCTATCGATTGTGGTGTCAAGCACAACATACTGAGGGAGCTGTGCAGAAGGTTCGAGGTAGTCTGGTGCCCTGCGAGCATGACTCTGGAGGAGATGGTTAGAGATTGGTCCCCCGATGCCCTGTTTGCCTCTAACGGGCCCGGCGACCCCGCTCATCCGGGTGCGGCGACCGACGCACGGAAGACCCTAGCAGCTGCAGTAAGGCAAGGAATGCCAGTGATGGGGATTTGCCTGGGCCATCAACTGATGGGGCTCGCAGCAGGACTGAGGACTTACAAGCTAAGATACGGGCACAGGGGTTCAAACCAACCAGTAATGGATCTGGAAACCAGAAGGGTGCACATCACCAGTCAGAACCATGGTTTTGCCGTAGAGGACCCTGTTCAGGGAATGCTGGCCCCACATCCTAGCGGCGCCTGCTCCGAGGTCACAGACAACGTTCTGGGCGCCGAATTCAAGGTTAGGCACATCAACTCCAATGATGGCACTGTCGAGGGGCTGGACCTCCTGGACAAACCGGCATTCACAATTCAGTTTCATCCCGAGGCATGCCCCGGGCCGCATGACGCATCACCGCTTTTCGACAGGTTTCAGAAGATGGTGGCCGAGCACCTTGGGAAGCCAGAGGCGGAGATAGTAAGCAAGGATGGCGGTTCCTAATGCCTCGCCGTGACGATCTGAAGAGGATCATGATTCTGGGAAGCGGACCTATCAGGATAGGGCAGGCAGCGGAGTTCGACTTCTCAGGCTCGCAGGCCTGTCGAGCTCTCCGCTCTGATGGATACGAGGTAATTCTGGTCAATTCGAATCCTGCCACTATCCAGAACGATCCCGAGATGGCAGACAGGATTTACATCGAGCCACTGCTGCCTGAGGTGGTCAAGCGAATCATGGAATCCGAGAAGCCAGACGCTCTACTTGCTGGGATGGGCGGCCAAACCGCTCTGAACATAGCATCAGCACTAGCCAAGGACGGCAGCCTCGACGAGTTGGGTGTCGAGTTGATCGGATGCAACCTCGCTGCCATTGATGAGGCAGAGGATAGGGACCTTTTCAAGAAGGTCTGCGAGGAGATCGATCTCCCGGTATGCAAGGCACTGGCTTGTGACTCTATTGAGGAGGTCATTGCCGCTGCAGAGGAATTGGGCTCCTTCCCCCTGCTGATCAGACCCGCATTCACTCTAGGTGGGCTGGGTGGGGGCACGGCATTCAACATGGGAGAATTGGTGGAGATAGCCAGCCAAGGGATTCTACATTCTGCAATAGGGCAGGTCCTAATCGAGGAGAGTATCCTTGGATGGCAGGAGCACGAGTACGAGGTAATGAGAGACGGTTCCGACAATGCGATCATCGTCTGCACAATGGAGAACATCGACCCCATGGGCGTTCACACCGGGGAGTCAATAGTGGTCGCACCACAACAGACGCTTTCAGATAGCGACCACCAGGGGCTGAGGGATGCAGCCCTGAAACTAATCAGAAGGCTGAACATAAAGGGCGGGTGCAACGTGCAGTTCGCAGTCGAGCAATCCACTGGAGATTACAGAGTGATAGAGGTCAACCCCAGGGTCTCCCGTTCCTCTGCACTCGCATCCAAGGCCACAGGTTATCCAATAGCAAGGATGGCGGCATTGATTGCAGTTGGCTACACCCTAGACGAGCTTCCAAACCCCATCACCGGAGAGGGGACAACCGCTGCATTCGAACCTACACTGGACTACTGCGTAGTTAAGATCCCACGTTGGCCTTTCGATAAGTTCAGAACAGCAGATAGGAAGATTGGCACCTCTATGAAATCCACAGGTGAGGTGATGGCAATAGGGCGCTCTTTCGAGGAGGCATGCCTGAAAGCTTGGGCCAGTCTAGAGTATGGAAAGCCCCATCCTCGCCCACTTACCATGTCCGATGCTTCGGATGGAGAAACTATGGATGAGAGGGCATCAGAGAAGCTACCTACTGCACTGCTGGAAGACTGGCTCCGAGTTCCAACAGACAGAAGGATGGGTGCAGTCATCGAGGCATTCCGTAGGGGATATTCGATAGAGGACGTCAGAGATCTGACTGGGGGGATAACCCGTTGGTTCCTACGCAGGTTCGAGAAACTGGCAGCGATAGAGACTGAAATCAGGGCAGCAGGAGAGATTGGGATGAGGCCCGCTGGAATTCCAGAGTCTGAGATGCGCTCCTGGAAGGGAGCAGGATTCACAGACCTGCACATCGCCGATGCACTATGCGGTTTCCCAGAGTCGGGATTCAAGAACCTACCAACCGGTCAGGACGAGACTGCAGTTAGGATGAGGAGACACGAGCTAAGGGTACATCCTCGATACAGAATGGTCGACTCTTGCGCTGCCGAATTCGCCGCGGTCACTCCTTACTACTATTCAACTTACGAAGGCGGCTCCGCTGAGTCAGGCGTCGACTACGTCCCAGGCCTCTCATCCTCAGTAAAGCAGAGGATAGCAGTGGTTGGGTCGGGACCAATAAGAATCGGTCAGGGGATAGAGTTCGATTACGGTTGCGTCCATGCAGCGGGTGCAATCCAAGACCTTGGGCACGAGGCCATCATAATCAACAACAACCCCGAGACCGTCTCCACAGACTTCGACACCAGTGACAGACTGTACTTCGACCCTCTCACACTAGAATCAGTTTCCGAGATACTTCTTCGAGAGGATGCAACTGGAATTCTGCTACAGTTCGGAGGGCAGACTGCGATAAATTTGGCACTTCCCCTGGCGAATGAGCTCCCTCACCTTTCTACAATGGGTCTAGACTTGACGATGGAGGGGACTTCGCCAGAGTCCGTCGACGAAGCCAGTGACCGAGAGAGATTCGAGGAGTTCGCACTTAGATGCGGATTGAGGATGCCCGACGGAGCCACAGCGACCACTCCTGATGGGGTTAGGCACGCGGCAAACGAAATCGGCTACCCGGTTCTAGTCCGTCCATCATACGTCTTGGGAGGCAGGGGAATGGAGATACTCGCTAACTACAAGCAACTGGAGTCCTACATGAGGGACGCGTATCTTTCTTCGGATAGGCCCCTACTGATTGACAAGTACCTAGGAAATGCAATGGAGCTGGATGTAGACGCGGTGTGCGACGGGGAGGATGTCCTAGTCGGTGCTATCATGGAGCACCTGGAGGAGGCAGGGATCCACTCGGGCGACTCAACCTGCTTCATACCTCCACAAAACGTACCAAATGAGATCCTAGATCAGGTCGAGGAGTGGACTAGGATAATCGGCCTAGAGCTCGGAGTACGCGGTTGCTTCAACATACAGTTCGCAATCCACGATGAGCTGCTGTACGTATTGGAAGTAAACCCCAGGGGTTCCAGAACATTCCCATTCGTCGCAAAGTCGACAGGCATCCCCTTGGCGAGAATAGCAGCCAGGGTGGCCCTCGGAGAGAGGCTGTGCGACCTTGACATTCCTGAGCCGCAGACCGATGCCGTGTGCGTCAAGGCACCAGTATTCCCTTTCATCAAACTAAGGGGGCTGGATCCAGCACCGGGTCCTGAGATGAAGTCAACAGGAGAGGTAATGGGTTCGCACGTAAGAGCATCTGCAGCATACCTGAAGGCCAGACTGGCTACTGAAATCCCGGTTCCGACTGAAGGCGGAGTATACATCACTGTGAAGGACGAGGACAAGTACTCGATGATCCCCTTGGCAGGGAAACTGAAGGAGATGGGATTCACCATTTACGCCACAAGAGGCACCTCCAGGGTTCTTCGCGGAGCCGGAGAGCTCGAAGTCGAAACCTGCTATCGAATTGCAGAGGGACGATCCCCCGATGCTTTGGATCTGATGAGGCAGGGCAAGATCCAACTCGTCATAAATACTCCAAGATCAACCGGAGGGGCAGTTCTCGATGGAAATATGATGAGGAGACTAGCAGTTGAGCTGAACATCCCATTCGTTACCACCATGGCAGGGGCAAGAATGGAGGTCGAAGCAATCAAGGAAGCCTTAGCAGGAGTCCCAGAGCCTAGACTCCTAGAGATCAAATCACTGAACTAGGGTTGCACCTGTCTCAGTTCGGATTATCCTGCCATCCTTGATTGTGTGGACTGCCATTACAGCTTCTCTCGTTCCATCGGGGAAGTCCATTACCGAGTGCTCCACCATTATCTCATCATTTTCGTAAATGCAACGGGGATCGTTGATCACGACATCCGTATTTGCCATCATTCCAACCATCATTTCACTCACCTGCCCCTTGTCCATCGTTGTTCCAGATTGATGACGGACAAACTCGTAATCATCGTGTAATGCCTCGATGTAATGCTTCGCGTCCCTCTCTTCCATTGCCTTCTTCAGTAGCTCGTAAACTGCCATGTGGCTCCGGCAGTCATTGGCAATTTCATAGTTTTCTTTCTCTTCTATGCATTACCAAGAAGTGAAGTCACGTCATCTCTATCCATTTCGGAAAGGAGGGATGAGGCCTTAGGGCCGTAACTTCTGCCAATCATTGCCCAGTATATCGCAGCATAACCGTCCTTTCTAGAAACTCCCGAAGATTCGCATGCTTCTGAGATCGCCTCTCCGATTCTTGCGTCTATCCACTCACACTCCGATAGTAATGCCGAGAGCTTCTTCAGGAAGACAATCGACTCATCCCCTAGCTCCTTCCTTGCGTCTTTTCCTATTTCGCTTCGAATCTCCAGCTTCGCATCTTCTGGGAAGTGAGGGCCATCTATCCAGTTTCTCATCCTGACGAGCCTTCCTCTCAGAGAATCGCTGGGTTCTCCTTGGATGTGTCCTGACTTGTTCAGGGACGACCATACATCCTCATCTGAAGACTTGATCTGGGCTAGCATCGACAGGTGCCTGAAAGAAACGCCTCCGACCGAGTCGATAGGATCAGCTCCCGCTTGAACCTGGCTGAGTCTGATAGCCCCGCTTTGGGTCTTCGCTGCGACCAGTTGACGCTTGCTCATCCCCTCCTCATCCTGAGACGCACTAGAAACCAGCCTCTCGTACTCGTCAGCTGTCTGGAATAGGGCACTCCCCGTGTCGAACTCTATGTGTCGGTTGATCTTGCTTCTGGCAATCACATAGCGAAGAATCTCTGGAGGAACTAGGGATAGCGCCTCCATCGGTCCAATCGTTAGGCCCGAGGAGCTGGACATGGGTCCCATGCCCTTCAGTTGTATCCATTCGTACACTATCTTGTCAGGGGGGTCTCCTCCCAGTAGCTTGCAAATCGGGATTCCAGTGTCGTAACTTCCACCTGCCGCTCCGTGGTCCTTGCCCGCAGGTTCGCAGGTAATCCCGTGTATTGCCCACCTGGCTGCCCAGTCAATCCTCCATGGCATCTTGCCGTCCGCCTTTCGTATGTCGGACCTGCCCTCATTCCCATGGGAATCACTCCAGAGGACGTATGGCTTCTCGTACCCGGTTACCTTTACTCCATCTAGGCTACCATCCGATCCTCTGGGGTTGTAGGGAAACCAGTCTTCTGGTAGTTCCCTGCCTGAAATTTCCTGTATGACCCCCCTTATCTCCTCCTTGTTCGATATGGCGGAGTCGATGTAGTCGGAGAACAGGCCCTTCTCGTATGTCTCGTGATTCATTACCACTTCCGGACTAACTCCGATTTGCTCCAGTGCGTCAAGGAACGGTGCGAGGAAGTGATCAGCATAGGAGATGCCCCCATCGCCCGGTCTCCCTCCTTCTTCAGGTGCCGGTATATATGCAAGGGGATGCCCGATGAACTCCTCGTATTCTGGCGACAGGAAGTCGTAGACCCTCCTCAGGGGGTCCATCGAGTCCACTATGAAAATGTACTTTGAATCCATCCCAGCATCTTCGCAGGCCCTGTGAATCATTTCGGCCGAGAGTATCTCCCTCAGGTGGCCTATGTGGAATTCACCTGACGGCGTAATTCCTGACGCTGAGACCTGGCTGCCCCTTCGCTCCTTGAGCCTTTGTGCGGTGTAATCCGCCCAGTGCATATTACACCTCAGACCGTCGCTGCCCTGATCAACGCCCTTAGTGGGACTCCGTCTACGTCATCGTCCCACGATTTGTTGACGAGTACCATGCACATTTTCACGTCCGCCCCTGCAGCCCTGAGGTCGGAAGCCGTCTTTCCCATGGTCTTCCCAGTGGAGTAAACGTCGTCTACGATAATGATCCTCTTTCCTTCTACGCCAGCGTAAACATGAGACAGATGTCCGCTGACGTCCTCGTCGATGCTCCTAACGACTGACATTTCTAGGTCCATTGTCGAGGATATCGCCTGTGCGAATGCAATTCCGTTAATGCTCACGCCAACAATTGTGTCAACTTCGTCACCAACCATCTCTTCAATAATGTCGCAGAAAATATACGATACTGTCTGGATCCGATCTCCCTTGACTGCTATTGATCTCCATCCAACTTTCACGTCCAGAGGCTTTTCGTCGACCTCATAGTCACTGGCAGAGAGCCATTGCACCGTTGTCTGGGACAAAGATAACTCATCCGCAATTTGTTGAGTGTTCAGTCCGCTCTCTCTGAACTCCTCGACCTTGGTCCGCAACTCATCTACACTTAGGTGCATCAAACGTCCCCAGCGTTCGAGCGATATGAATCCACCGGGAGGAAACTATGGCAAATATTGAATTTTGCATGCTCAGAATCTTCCGGTGCTCCCGAAACCCCCTTCTCCCCGCTCTGTTTCCCCAAGGTCCTCTTCCTCAACCTCTGTGAATTCTACACCCGGGATGGGGGCGATAACCAACTGGGCAATCCTCTCTCCAGATTTCACTTCGTATGAGTCCCCCTCTCCAATCCAGGTCATTAGTACGAAAAGCTCCCCCCTGTAGTCAGCATCTATGGTCCCAATGCTGTGAGGAAGAATTAGCCCCTTTGATCCAAGAGAAGATCTAGCCCTCACTTGACCCTCGTATCCTTCTGGAATGGCAACTCGCAAACCAGTCCTCAGCTTCACGCTAGAGCGGAAATTGACCACAGTGTCCTCCAAGCAGTAAAGGTCCCAACCGGCGGCATGGGTGCTGCCCTTGGTAGGCATCCTTGCATGGGGATCGGTCTTGGCCACCTTGACGGCCGGAGTGACTTCCATGTGAGTTCGAGTCAGAACAGGTCCTTGACCGTTCCCAAAACTCCCGGTGGGGTGAAAAGGCCCCCTATTCTCCCAGGGTCGTGACCAACCACGATTACGAGGCACTTTTGGACAGGGCAAGGGATAGGATCCCCAAGGACATCAGTGAGAGATCTAGGTGGACTATGCCACAGCCCGATATCATGATTGAGGGGAGCCAGACCATACTGAGGAACTTTTCAGAGATTGTAGACTCGATGGATAGGGACGCAAATCACGTTTTCCAATACCTGCTAAACGAACTAGGTACGTCTGGAAGCAGAGAGCAATTCAGAATCATGCTGAAGGGGAAGGTCCCTCCTAAGAGAATCAAGGAGAAGATTGTCTCGTACGTTAAGACGTTCATCTTGTGCGGAGAGTGCAAGGCCCCAGATACTCGCTTCGTAAGAGAGGACAGAACCACTCTCCTGAAGTGCCAGGCATGCGGTGCCACTCGACCAGTCCGACTTTAGTCACTGGGGAGAGAAGTCCAGCAGAACCTTCCCTCTGTTCTTCCTATCGTGCATGTGCATCTGAGCCTCAGCCACCTTCTCGAACCTCCAAACCCCATCTATTACCGGGTCAATCTCCCCTTCAAGCAGCATTCTTGACAGGGCTTCCAGATGCCCCTTGAATATTGACTCGTCTTCCAGCAATCCCATGTGGACTCCAAAAACCGCCTTGTTTGAACTCATCAGCTTTAATGGATCGAATCTAGGCATCCCCCACCACATCCTGAACTCCGAAATCCTAGATCTTCTGTTGCCCTTCACCGCTGCGGATGCCCCGAAGTAGTACAACTTCCCTCCCTTTCTAAGGGACTTGTATGAGCGGAGCAGGTGT
>CAZPNT010000037.1:0-9477 GCA_964588055.1 uncultured Candidatus Poseidoniales archaeon
GAAAGAGATACTTCTGGTGCTGCGCCTACAAATGAGCCGTTTGCCACTAGCAAACCTGCCATCAAAGTTCCATGGCTGGCCAGCCCGATGTCTCTAACTGGAACATCCGACTCAGTGTAGAAGTCTCTGAATCCTTCCAATGACAAACCAGAGAAGTCTGGGTGAGAGATGTCTATTCCCGTGTCCACGATGCAGACGCTTACTCCACTTCCCATGGCTCCGGATTGCTGTAGTTCTCTGATTCCAGAGTCCTCGAAAGCCCATTCTGAATCCAGAACCTCACCTAGTAGAGAGTATATTGAAGGGTAAAGGAGGAAAACTGAGACGACTATTGCCGAGAATCCCACTGCCCCCCAAGGCCATAGGAAGCGGATTAGCGGCCCCATTGGCCATCTAAGCTTCCTTGCTTCCTCGTCAGTTAGTCCGTATGCCTCTCCCGGATAACCCGGTGCATCCGTATCAACTGCAGTAAGTAGGCTAGGATCCTCTGGCTCTGGCATAAGTTCTAGATGCGAGATTCCACGCATGTTAGTCTAATCCTAGCGCTAAGGTTGTAGTATTAGAACGGGGCGCTGACTCGTCTGCTAGGCCTTCTAGTGAAGTAGAGAATAGCAGCAACTAGCATTGCTAGGAAGGCATATGCAAGGTACTGAAGGTTATCATTATCTTCTGAGCTAGTCCATAGTTGCGCTTCGAAGACGCAAGCTGCATCTCCTTCGGGCAGTGAATCATCGCATGGTTCTGCTACAGGAGGAAGTAGTTCGCCCTCTATGTAGAATACGATGAAGTACTTCCTTGACTCGTCGAACTGGGTGAAGTCCATATTGATCAAAAATGCAGACTCGCTCAAAGCGGAAACAGAACCGCTGGATGTGGAGTTAACCCCCACAGGGTTTTCACATCGAATGTCCGAGCATAGTTTTGCTGACAAAGTGACGCTGCTGGCATCGACATTTCCGGTGTTGGTAACATTGACAGAATATGTCTCGATTTCCCCGTACGTTGCGAAGTCGCTTCCAAGAAGATCAACAGATTCTCCGACAATGGACAAAGATGGAGCGTCCAACACAAGTATGGTTTCTCCTGAGTATGAGTTGTTGTTTTGATCTGTAACTGTGAAGGAGATTTCCTCTGTGTATTGGTCTGGAAGTTCGGTCTCAGTTGATCTGACGAAAGTAAAGGTCGCAGTACCATCTGAGAATGGTGATGCTGGTTGGGTGCTTGGACCAGCCACTTCCCACCAATCGCTAGATTCGAACTCGAAGTAGAATATTTCGTCTGAGTTGCCGGTGTTCTTGAAAGGTATCTGCATCGTCACTGCCGTATCTTCAACATTGAAGTAAACGTTGTCTGGCTCATAGATTTCCAGTCCCCTTTCTGCGGGGACTTCCACAGTGAGTTCAAGTTGAGAAGAGTAGCCCTGGTTTGTTGAGAACTTGACCAGAACCATGTGACCTGCAGCGAAGTGGTGTGCAGAACCAACCTTTGCAGGAACCACTCGGAGACTGATAACTTCAGAGAAATCAGAGTTTCCAAGACCTAAGTCGAAGGAGTACGAGTTTAACCAGGAACCTGATGAGTTTTGGAACTCGACACTCCATTCTGCTCCATCCGCCCCGGGAACCGTTCCAACTACTGTGTATTCGTCAAATGAGTTGTGGCCCTCATAATCTACTGTGATATTGAAGTGAGCGTCATTGTACTTGCACCCAGAGACTTGGCTCTCGAACAATCCTTGTCCCAACGGGAAATCGTCTTCAGAGTCCACTGTTCCGTCTCCATCATCGTCATTGTCTGCATTGTCGCCTTCACCATCTCCATCGTTGTCAGCCCACTCAGTTGAGTCGTTCGGGAATGCATCCTCTCCGTTGATCACTCCGTCTCCGTCGTCGTCGTTTGTACATGTTGAGTCCAACTCCTGAACTTGTACTAGCTCGGAGTCCTGGACTGTCAGTAAGACATCTTGCTTGGAGACGCGTTCTATGCTTAGAGTGCTGAGAGGGCTTTCCTGGCCAGCTCTAATTGTTACTCCCTTTCCTCCTGAGTAAGATACGTTCCTGCCCTCTTCATCCAATTCGAAGTTGCTAGATGTCTGAATTGTCCCTGGGGGGAGAAGGAGGGAGAGTTTGCCGTCCTCCCCTAGTTCCTCCGTCCAAGACATCGGGCCGAAATCCAAGACTAGTTCGTAGTCATCTATCTCAATTAGTCCGTGCTCGCCTCCTTCGAAGTCGAGCCAGCTTGTGTCTAGGTTCAGAATCCCTCCGATAGTAAGTTCAGAATCCACATCTCCCCCGTCTACTCCAACATCGATAGAATCGAGTGAGACGAGTCCATTGCACTCCTGAGATGCAGAAGAGGTCGATGTGTAAGCGACCCAACTACCAGGCTGGAGGACTGTTGACCACTCGCCTGAATTGTTTCCTGAGACTTGCACCCTATCTCTGGCAATTCCCTGGGAGGGGATAATCAGAACGCTCCATTCTCCACTGGACACGCAACTCTGATCTATGTATGAGACAGTACCAGATACCTCGACCTCTCCCGCAGAAATCTCAATATCCTCGACAAATGATGATTCTCCCAGTTCCACCGAGGTGTTCTGTGTCCCGAATCCTATCTTCTGCACTGTGATGTTCCATGAGCTCAATGCGGGGAGGTACGTGGACCACATTCCAACTTCACTGGTCGTGATTTGTTGGCTATCGCCAGAACCTGTTAGGTTTACAGTTGCATTTGCCAGTCCTTCGGAGAACCCCGGAGTACCGTCGGCATCTAGATCCCAGAAGACCTTGCCACTAAGTCTGACTAGCTTCTGAACGGTCATGTATATCTGATGGTCAGGACCTACGGTTACTCCCGACTCGATCAAGGTAGAGTTCTCCAAAAGAATCCTGACCCCATCTTGGCTAGTTTGGTTAATCTCGACATTCCACATTCCAGGCACTAGCCTGATTTCCAGGGCCTGGTCGAGCCCATCGATCGAAGTTTCGAAGGACCCTAGGCCTTCTTGGGAGGTTATGGTGATTTCCATTTCCTCGGAATTAGCCACTTCTGAGGACGATTGGAGAATCAAAGTAACATCGGCCAATTCTTGAGTATAGAAGTTGTATCTGGATCCGGCGGATTCCTGATTTACGGAAATAGATCTCCGGAGTCCCTCGAAGACCTCGGAGTTGGTCTCGAACTCTTCGACTATTACAATCCAATCTCCCTCTGTTAGGTACTCAACTAGCATCCCTTCCTCGTTAGTGAAGAATGTTTGAACCCACCCACTCTCCACACCCTCCAGTTTTACCTCATGGTTGGATAGGAGTTCTCCGCTCTCATTTCTGAAGGTAATGTTTGCCAGCCATCTTGGTTCGAAACCTACTGAACGCTCTATTGTTGAGGGTCCTATTTCTACGTCGAATATCTCATTGGTATCATAGAGGGTGTCGAATGGCTCGTCTGCAGAAGAGTTCGCCCTCTCGACGACGATTCGATACTTTCCGGGTTCAAGTGAGACTTCGGCGGTTCCGGTGCTAATCCACTCCTCACCATCTGCTTCCACGATATATCCTGCGCCGTTGGGAGATAGTGGCTTAATCTCAAATTGATAGTTGACCGGAGTGCCGTTGGAGGCATTGTTGTCTCCGTCGTGATCTATGAAGAAGTCGATTCTAACGGTGCTATTCTCAAGTGGCATGGCGAGTAATTCTACCATTCCTTCCATCGTGGCGTTGATTTCTTTGACCACTGAACTGGAGCTCATTTCCCCGGCGTCTAGTGTGAAGGACCAGTTTCCTATTGGCAGAAGCATATCAAAGCGGCCCATGTTATCGACCTCTTCCCTCCAAACAGCGTTAGTCTCGCCATCTAGGTTGTTTGCTAGTGCGTGGACGGGATACCATCCAGAGAATCCCTGGTTGTACGTGTTTCCTTCGCGGTTTAGGCTGACTTCGCCTAGTACCATCATCGAATCAGTTAGTTCTATCGTGATGTTATCCATCCCTTCCGTAACTTGGAAGCTAGTGCCGTTAGAAAAGAATCCCCCGGCTCCAATCATCCTCTCAACTGTTGCCTGAACAAATGCATCACGTGGAAGAACTACGCTAAACTCTCCGAATGAGTCTGTTGTGGTCTTGAGAGTGAATCCTTCCCATTGGAATAATACCTCTTGGTTGACTACCCTAGAATCAATCTGCGGTGCTGATCCGTCCTTGTCTGGTTTGTTCAATACTGAACCATTCACTGATTGACTGATGAGGAATTGGAAAGATTCATTGATATCGGAATCACCAATCTTCACTCTTTGCCATAGTTGCTTCTCTTCGCTTAGAGTGTAGTTCAGAATCCAAGTACCTTGTAGCAATTCTGCGTGGTAGGTTTTGGTCTCGTTGTCGAAAACTGTGGAGACTGGTGCGCGGTTCTGATCCTCGGATAGGAACTGCAACTCAAGGTCATCTACGCTTGTGTCTTCGTCGGACAAAGTGAACGTGATATCCGAAGTTCTAGGGACCTCGGATGGGAATGAGACTAGGGTACCCTGATCAGATTCGAAAGTGAAAATCTGGGATAATTCTGGGAATCCGTCTTCGTCTAGGTCTATTTCGGCTACATAGGTGCCTGGAACTATTGGCCCTACTTCGAAAGACCCGCTGTCATCAGTTGTTGCGAAGCATGGCTGCGTAATTACCCCCTGACACTCGATTATAGAGTCTTCACTTGTCCCGTTGATTGAGTAGATGGAGACTTGTTTTTCAGAAACTGGTTGGCCTGAATAAAGAGATACTTGGCCCTTGATTCCACCTCCATAGATGGAAACTTGGGATTGGCTATCTGTGGACGTTAGTGGAATCCTGAAGGGTGTTGATAATTCCACAGTTTCTCCTTCCCCGAAATCGACAGAGAGCACGTATTCACCTGGTAGCGCGTCTACAATGTGGAATGAACCGGGACTTACCATGGGGCCACTGAATGAACCGTGGCCCGAGAAAGTCCCCGTCCCGTTTATTTTCCCATAGGAGGAGAGATTGTGAGTTGAATCGGTCACGAACGTTCCGGAACCGATGAAAGTGGCTTGGAATAGGTCCCTGGTGAACTGGCTAATTCCAAACGATGTGAACTTTCCAGAACCGTTAATTGTTCCATCTAAGATGTAGTTTCCATCACTCGCTATACAGGCATCCGAACCATCTGGAACTGAGTCTCCTGAGCAACTTGGGAAATCTCCTGATACCGAGCCATCGAAGGTGCCCTTGCCGGAGAACAGGCCCTCTCCGGTGATGCTATGGTTGTCATAGACTGTCTGTGTGTGAGAACCAGTGAATTCCTCTACCGAAACGGAACCCATGCTCTCAACCGAGCCTTCTCCTAGGAAGGTTGCTTCTCCTATTCCTGTGAATTTCAGGTCCTCACCTTCCATGGTTCCGTCTGATGTCATAGCGACATATGGTCCGATAGAGACCTCTTCCGAAGAAGGAGTTAGTATCACATGTGCAGACAGCACTGGTTCCCCATCGAAGTCTAGCTCCCCGGACCATGTCAGGACCCCTGAGGAAGAAGAAGGGGAAACTGAGATTGGGGCTGGAATTACTGCCTCGCCGTTACTGTGTCCATCATCACCCGAAATATTCACGATGGTCTCGGAAAGCCAAGTGGAGCCGTACACGTTTCCTAGAATTCCTGTTACGGCATTCACGTTCCTATTCTGGGAGCTCTCGACAAAGAGTTCTTGCATAGAGGAACCGGAACCAGTCATCAGTGAAGTTCTAGCTGATTCTAAATCGGGATCTCCGGTGAATGCGGAAACTCTAATCTTCCCTGCTGGTGCTTTGAATGAGAATTGTCCATCCTCGTTTGCCTGGGTGCTACCGATAGGGATCCAGAAAGTTCTCGAGTCCCTGTCAACTACATTATCATCCTCATCCGCTACCTCTTCACCACTGAAGGCATCCCTCTCGATGAGGATTCTTGCATTCGGGACTGGGCCTATCCCATCTAGTGTGACTGTGCCCTCCAGAGTGGCACCACTGTAGTACTTCAGAATCTTCACGTTTCTGTTAGAGTCGTATATTGATCCACAGTACTTGTCCACCTTTCCTGAAAGAACAAAGTCAGTCCCATTACTGTTGTTTGAAGCGGCTTTACTGATATCGATTGTCTCGGATTCGAATGAGATGGCGCTGCCATAGCTGGGAATTGTCGAACCAGTGGAAATTACTCCGTCTTCGGACTGTGTGACTTCCCATGGCCCTCCTGACTGAATAGCTGACCATCCAGTCGAAAGAGTGGCGTCGGTTGAAAGGGAGACGTCGGCCAGCCTTGTTGAGCCTGCAACCGTGGATGCGGTTCCAGAAATCTCGATTTCCTGGCAATGTGATCCGTTTGTTGGATCATACCAATTTGAGAGTACGAAGTGGTTCATCATTGCTCCAGGAAGAGCCATGGCGCCCTGAAGGTAGCTTCCAGGAGTTCCGGTGAGAGAATTGGGCAAAATCCAGGTCGAGGGAGTGTCTGCGTCTCCAGCCTGACCACTGACTGAGGGCAATCCAAGGGTGGACGTCCCGTAACCTACGTACGTTCTTGCCACCATCGTGTCGAAGAATCCTTCTCGGTGTTGGTAACTCCTGTCTGTTAACTGGATCATGTCCTCACCTGTTGATGCCCCTGATGCCTGTGCCCTGAGGTCGGACATCTGCTGATCCAAGAACTCCTGTAGGGTCTTTGGGCCCTGATTAGTCTCGTATGTGGTTGTGAGGTATGTGTCCAAGTCTAACCCAGAAAGTCCCGTAGGCGCATGGAAGATTCCAGAATATGCTCCCCTGTGGTAAGATTGGAAATCCTGGTAGGCCTTTCCACCAAGCGGATAGAGTCGATTGTCTACTGCGAAGTACCTAATTTCGTGGTTTCTCGAAGTAGTGCTTCCCTGGAAGTCGTAAACCTCGTAGCTGTCAATCGAGGATATTCCATCATATATGTTTACGAGTTCTTCGAGCCCGAAAGCTGTAGTTAGGAATGCTCTTGCCATCCCGAACTTTGCATTGGTGCGATGAATAGCTGTAGATACGTCATAGTAGTCATCCATGATGTCCCTAGTGTATAGGTAACCCCCCATGTCATAGTGCTTGGCGTCTTCAAATGCAAGTAGTTCGTACTCTGAATTCAAACTTGAGCCTCGAGCATTGTTGAACAGGACCCTCGCCTCTGATTCATTTGCTGTGGGTTCTCCGAATCCCTCTCCTTCGTGTACTACGACGAACTGGTGGCCAGAATCCGTCATCGGAAGTCCATAATGATCCAACAGGTTTCCCTTGAGCATCTGGGTTTCTCCGTATTCCGCAACTACTGCCATGGAGCGTTCTTCCAGGAATTCTTTGTCCTCATTTGCCAGGATTGACTCGAACTCCTGTATCTGTTCCTGCGACATGGGGGGATTCAATGCTGAAAGGAAGTCTCCACCGAATTCCCCGTCATTCATCTTCTTGTCACCCGTAGCAAGCGTTGTGATGAACAAGGAGAGTGTGTCTTCCTGTCCAGCCGATAGTAGCATTGCACCACTGCTGGGAATTCCCGACTGGAAGTTGTCTGCGACAGTCGGATGATCTCCAGCTGCTAGAGCCTGGAATCCATAATCCCACCAAGAGACGAAAGCCGGCCTTTCGCTGAACGGGTCCTCACTGTCCTGATGGGAGAGCCAGTCATATGCCTCGTTCCAACCCACGGACCCATAGCCAGGTCCAAAGGTCCCCATGTACCACAGTCCGGATTCTCCGGGATTGTATGGTTCGCTGTTCATAACAGAGAACAAGCCTAGCAGATCCTGCCTCAGAATATCTGGAGCAAGGTCGTAAATACTCTGGTCCACTTCATTTGCTGCCTTGTCGTTTCCTGGGATTCCAGAGTCGATCCCGTATGTGGCGTGCTGAGAAGAGATTAGCAGAATCACCATTATCATCGCAGGGACTCCTGGTCGAGCCTTTGTTGCTGGCCATAGCGATTTGAAACGAGTCCTTGGGGTCCCTATACCTGAGTTCCTCCAGACCTTAGAAAATGCTGGAAGGCTAGCAGAACTCCATAGCATGTAGATTCCTATTCCCCCTACGACTGCCATCGCAGGCGTGGCGTTGATGATGAATCTTGAAGCGGACCATGCCATGTAGGATGCGATTAGTGTCCATAGGCCAAGCAATGTTAGTTCTGACTTGTTCTTCCTCGTACCCCTCCAAAGCAGAATTAGTGCGCAACCTATTGCAATGATGGCGACTATTGGCCCATAGGAAGCGAACAGCCTTCCTCGATCAGGGGCCTGAGCCTCTCCGATTGTCAGGAAAATCTTGTTCTTAGAGAAGTAGAACCCGCCGGTGAAGAGAATGTCCCATCCGGCATACAACTGTGCTTCCTGTAGTATGAATAGGATTGCTAGAATAGACCCAAACAGTACGCTCCCACCCATGACTACCAGCAGCCAAGGCTTGTCTCTGAATGAGCTGGACACCCATCCCATTGCGAAAGTGAATCCGATTATGTAGAACATCGGCTGCATCCCACTAGGAGCGAAAAGCAGATTCATCCCGGGCCATGCGTAGAAGGGTGCTGGGATTAGAATGGAAGTAATCATCATCTGTAGGGACGCGGATGTGAACTGTAGGCTGTCCCTTCCCTTGAAGATGTTAATCACAACTTGGAAAGAATATGCCAGGAAAAGTATCCCTGGCCCATATACGAAGCCCTTCCACCCCAGGGCCATGATCGAGAATGCGATTCCCGACATAGTGGCATTTGCCATTAGTGATGGGTTGCTCCTCCAAGTCTCCCTCACTCCAGCGATAATGTAAAGTGGATTTGCACTTGTTGTCTTGAAGACCTTCTTGTATTGGATTACCCGTAGGCCTCTAATCCAGAAGTAGAATGCAATCGCTAAGAAGAGCATGGCGAATGAGTCGTGATCCGCATAAGCGAACGTTGAGCGGCTAAGATGACCTGGCATTAGGGCGATTAGCCATGCAGCAATTATGCCCGCTCCCCTGCTATGTGCACGCGAGGCGATGCCAGCAACAGGCACCACTATTAGTGCACCATAAATTGCTGGAAGGGAAGACATTGCCCACCCTGCTGCTTGTTCGGAAGGAATCTCGAGCAACCAAGAAAGTGCCATCCCCCCCAGAGCCAAGGACCATGAGAATAGAGGAGGCCTTGGATTAATTCCACCGGTGGGGTATGCCCTATCGTGATCGTAAATCAGATGGCTCCTCTCTGCTATTACGTAGTCAACAACGCGCTTCATGTACCAGGGGTCAGAGCCTCCAGACATGTCCCAGAGTCCCGTTCCATCCGCATTCATCGCAGGAATGACATTCCAAGCAACTCTGACGACTAGAGCAGTAATGAATGCTAGAGAAACCATCAGAAAGTAGGAGTTTTCATTCCACCAGACCCTGAATTGGCTTTTTTCCCTACGAGGGGCGACGTCACCGAAAATCCCTCTGGATGAAAAGA
>CAZPNT010000038.1:0-9388 GCA_964588055.1 uncultured Candidatus Poseidoniales archaeon
TTAGACTCGACTTGGCTGCAATAGAAAGGATGAGGCACCTAAAGATACCAATGCTTCCCTCAGGAACGATTCTGCTTGGTTTGATTGCGATATATCTCGGCATTACGACAATTGTTGCACCAATGAGTTGGTTAGCAGTGGGAGCCGGGGCATCGGTGATTCTAGCGAACGTAGTTTCACGTTACTCCATACTGGCAATAGAAACTGGTTCAGGAGATAGGCACTTGGTTTCTGGCAGTGAGTCGAATCTCCTGAAACTATGCTTGATTGTGGATAGGGTTAGACATGGGAGTGGAATGGAAGAGGCTTTGTTGGGTCTGGAAAATCTTGATTCTGAGGTTCCAGTTTTCCCCTCAATTAGAGATTCAAGGGAGCGTCTAGATCTAGAGTCACAAGTCGCTCTGCCTCTGTATTCTCAGGATAATCAAGAGAGGAGAGAAACTGACCGTGTGGATGAAAAAACTGGATTTGGAATCGAGGAGGAAATTGGAGTGTTCAATCTCCCCGCAATGGAAGAGTCACTCCGAACCGAGGCAACTGGTGGATTTGAGAATGTAATAATGCCCTCGACTCCGGTGCACTCTTCCTCTGATAAACAGAATGCATACGAGAGGGCCTGGGGAGTAACTGAGGCGCCAACTTGGTATCAAGAAAAAGATAAAACTGAAGATTCTGGAAGCAGGATCGACTCCGCATTCTCCGATGCTGCCGAGGGTTTGGACATGTTTGCACCTGGTGGACTCTTTGACACAGAAGCAAGTCAGGAAAACTCTGATTCTAGCAACATGGGGTTGTTCGACTTCAATGAGGAGGTGAGTTCTGTAGATCCAATTGAGAGGTTGCATTCTAGTTCTCAGATGATTAAGCGGGCTCACGAAGAGTTTGGAGCCCCATTGGAGCCTTTCTCTAGGAGCCTCCTTCCTCCTCCGACGGAAGAAGCCGTTAGAGATGAGTGCAAGGCTGGCGTAGTTAGGCAGGCAAAGGCAAGACAAGCGTTGAGGACTCGAAGAATGGGTGAATCAGGCATTCAGCATGCGAGCTTGGAAGATTATCCGGCATTGAACAAACTAGCATCAACAATGTCTGGAAATAGGCCGGCAAACATGAGTAGGAAGGGGAGTTCTTCGGGTGGCTGGCTTTCGAGGCTCCTCAGTCCAAGTAGTTCTCTAGAAAGGAGTATGGTTGGAAAGAGTAAACCACTCGAGATTCAAACTGAGAGTTTCCAATCTGCACAACACATGAGATTGAGGAGTGATCAGGATCATCAAGCAGAAGTAGGTGCAAGAATCCGTTCCATGAGAAATAGAAGCATTGGGTCTTCTACTGCCAAGGATAAGTTAGATTCTATTGTGAGAAGTCTCTCTGGTGAGAGAGGTAGTCAAGATAGTTTGGTTGATGGGGCAAGTGACTCATTGAAGTTTAGCCAACTAAAACCCACCTCATCAAAG
This sequence comes from uncultured Candidatus Poseidoniales archaeon, assembly GCA_964588055.1. Taxonomy (GTDB): domain Archaea; phylum Thermoplasmatota; class Poseidoniia; order Poseidoniales; family Thalassarchaeaceae; genus UBA36. The sequence continues at coordinate 1,449 of CAZPNT010000038.1, forward strand.
GAAGACCCCCACCCCCTCCCCGGGCTCAGAAGACTAGGTTAACTAGAGCCCGACTATCCTACGATATCTGTCCATCCTAGCATGGTAAAGGCCCCTCTCCAAACCATGAAGATTGTTTGTCCCCAATCCCTGAATGGTGAATGAAGACGTTACAGTTGCATGAATCATTGCCGCCCTCATGGATTCCAGATCGTTCATAATTCCCTTTCTTCCAGAAATATTTGCTAAGAGAGCCCCTGCAAAGGAGTCACCGCACCCAGTGGGATCTACTAGTTCGCTGAGTGGAAATGATGGAAGGGAAATTACTCCACAAGGAAGATGGGCAAAAACTCCAGAAGAGCCTCTTTTGATAACCAGGCCACGTGGTCCTCTTCCAGCAGACTCCCCCCCATGGAGGCATGCTCCAGAAAGAATCGGGTCTATCGCCTTCATGAAAAATTCTTCACCGGAGATTGCACAGACCTCTTCTTCGTTTAGAATTGCCAGGTCTGACTTCCTGAGAGCTGTTGAAAGTTCTGAAAACTCCGTCTCAATCCACAGCATAAAAGTATCAATTGCTGTAATCTCAGAGCTAGGACATTGGTCCAATACCGAGATCTGTGATGAGGGATGGGTATTGGCACAGAATAAGACTCTGGGGGATCTCCATTGTTCTGGAATTTCTGGAAAAAAGTCACCAAGAACATTTACCTCGGTGGAAATTGTCTCAACATTATCCATTGATCCAGAGTATCTGCCTGACCATCGGAATGTCTTGCCCGGCAATTTCGCTACTCCAGAAAAGTCAATCCCCAATTCCTCTAGCTTTTTTTGGTGAGAGTCTGAGAAGTCAGTACCTACCGGGGCCACCAGTCCGACCCTGGAAATTCCTGCGGGCGTCTTAGGCATGTGGAAGGAAGCGGATACTCCGGCGTGAACCGCAGAGCCACCGAGTATATCTGATCCTGTGGCAACAGGTGTTTCGATGTCATCATAACCCATACTCCCAACTATGACCAAGTCCAACTAACCACCACCAATTAGCAAGTTTGCATGAGTTTCCAAATAGTCCGTGGTAATTTTTCTTTCTACGAAGTCTTCATCGATTAATATCGCCCTATGCAGGGGGATCAGTGAATCCACCCCCAATAGAATGGTCTCTTCAAGAGCTGAGTCTAATCTAGCAATTGCCTGCTCCCTGTCTGGGGCCCAAGAAATTATCTTTGCTAGAAGCGAGTCGAATGCTTCGGGCATCTCATATCCAGAAAAACCATGTGAATCTACTCTTATTCCTGGTCCTCCTGGCCAATGACATTCCCATATTTTCCCAGGAGATGGTTCTAGGGTGAAGGGGTTCTCTGCATTGATACGGGCCTGAATTGCATGACCGTTGATTTCCACATCGTCCTGTTCTAGAGGCAAGTCGACTCCCGAAGCTACAATTATTCCCAGTGAGACCAAGTCGACTCCAGTCAACATCTCGGTCACCGTGTGCTCAACTTGCACCCTGGGGTTTACCTCCATGAAGTAGAATTCACCATTTGAATTCCTGAGAAACTCAAATGTCGCCAATCCGCGATATCCGATGGCCTCTGCACCAGCCACAACTTTAGAACCGATGTCTTGTCTTTCCTCATCGCTAATCCAAGGACCCTCCTCGAGAATCTTCTGATGACGCCTTTGAATCGAACAGAAGCGTTCCCCTAAGTGAATGGCACGCTTTCCATCACCTACGACCTGGAATTCAATGTGCTCTGCTGAGTCGACATATTCTTCGATGAAAACTCGACCATCTCCAAACGCAGACTCAGCCCTACCTTGACATAATCTCAGGGCCGATTTGAATTCGGACTCTTCATGGACAACCTGCATACCTATCCCGCCTCCTCCAGAGGCAGCTTTGATCATTATCGGAAACCCTATTTGTGAGGCTATTTCCAAGGCTTCTTCGTTTTCTGAAATAGGTTCTTCCGTCCCCTTTGCCACAGGTATTCCTGCCTTTGACATAGCTTCCCTAGCAGCAATCTTGTCTCCTAGAAGCCTAAGTGATTCTGCAGAAGGTCCAATGAATGTAATTCCTTCATCTGAAAGAAGTTGGGAGAATGTGGCATTCTCTGATAGAAACCCGTATCCAGGGTGAACTGCGTCGGCACCGACTTCTTTGGCCGCAGATACGATTGCTTCGATATCCAGATATGAAGCAAGTGGGTCCTCCCTTGGGATGTAGTAACCCTCATCGGCTAGTCGAACGGGAAGAGACATGCGATCTTCCCTGCCGTGGATTACTACAGATTCAACCCCCAATTCCCTTAGTGAACGTACCACTCGGAGGGCTATCTCTCCTCGATTGGCGACTAACACACGCCGAAACACAATGCCTTGCTAGGTGCGTCTTCGTTTGAGTGAATCGGCTCTCAATATACGTCTCGAAGATACCGCTTCTCCGTTTTCATCAAACCGGTCTCAACGAAATCCTTAGCATCTTCTAGAGTCATCCCACCAAACTCTGAGCAGATTTCAATCAAAGTTGAGTGGACGTCTTTTGCCATATACTGCTTGTCGCCACAAACGTAGAAGTATGCACCCCCATCTATCCAGTTCCATATCTCTTCTCCATTTTTCTTCATCAAGTGCTGTACGTATACTTTCTCAGAGCCTTGGCGAGACCAAGCCAAATCGTGTTTGGAGATAGTCCCCTTATCGTTCCATTCCCCCATCTCATCTCTGTAAAGATACTCGCCCTCCTCTGTCCAATCTCCGAAGAAAAGCCAATTTCTTCCAGAGTCGCCATTAATCTCTCTCTGCTGTAGGAATGCTCGGAAGGGGGCTATTCCAGTTCCCGGACCCACCATTATGATGTCCTTTGAACCGTCTTCTGGAAGAACGAAAGATCTTGTGGGAGACATGTAAACTCCGACTTCTGTGGAGTTGGTTTCACACCTGTCTGCCATGAAACCAGTGCAAAGACCTGCGCGATCTCTATCGTGGTGGTGGTATCTCACTATAGCTACGGTTAGGTGGACTGTTCCCTTTTCGAAGTCAGGGCTGCTAGCTATCGAGTATAGCCGTGGTTTCAAACGGTCCATCCCCTCCAATAGCTGCTGGGGAGTGAAGCCGAAACCTACGAAGTCCCCCAATGCATCAACATAATCTCTTGACCAAATATAGTCCTCCATAGCATCGTTATCCGAGATGAGTTCGTGGAGAAGTATTGCTGAGTTGTCCCCCAAATCGCCCATCTCGACATAACCATCGGGAACATCATCTTCCCCGCTTGAGGCCCAGTCAACGATTAGTGTTCCATCGATAGATGAGGACCTCTTTCTTGAGACGATTCTCATTTCGGACTTAGGCGTATCACCTCCTGACCTTTCTGAGAGGCCTTTGATCCACTTCTTCGAAACACGATGGACCTCATACCTATCTGTTAGGGCCTCACTGAGAGAACATTCTCCGAGATTCGTTTCCACTAATTCTTCTCCAGAAAATCCGCAAATTGTCAATATCTGTTCGACGACCTCTGGCGGGCACCTTGGCACAACACCAAGGGCATCACCTGCCTTGTACTCCAAACCTGAGTCTCCCAAATCGAACACAATATGTCTGGTTTCTTTCTTCGAAGATTGGCCGTTCAGAATGAAATTATCAGTTATATTGGTGAAATAGGGGTTCTTTGCGGACCACTCCGATTTGGATGATTTACTCGCCATAATATCTACGTTTATTCGGAGTAAACTGAGATATATGAACAAATGTGTGAGGAAATACCCCTTTTACTATGAACGATGGGGTCAAGTCAGAGAGCACATGTCGAGATGTGTGGCGCGAATAGACTTCCTGGGTACTGGCAATGCTTTCTGCCCCAGCGGGAGGATGCATGCGTTAGCAATTCTGGACCAGAAGATTTTGATCGACGCCCCCCCTACACTTCTTGCTCAATTGAGAAGGGCAAATATTTCCACCGGCCAAATAGAACATGTCCTATTTACTCATTGGCACGGAGATCATGCGTTTGGATTTCCATTCTTAATTTTGGATAGAAAATACATCTCAGATCCATCGGGCGAGAAGAGTATTACGGTACATCACAGATTGGGAGGCAAGGAATATCTTGGAACCCTCAGCAAGTTAGGATTTCCAGGAAGCCTGGAGGATTTCTTGGAAACCAAAATCCATTGGAATGACGCTGAGTCTGGTTTTTTGGATAGTTCCGAATGGAAATATGAAAGATTCCCGGTCCAACACACTCCCGAAACTGATCCACACGGATATGAGTTAATTCATCATAGCGGATTCAAATTACTCCACTGTGGAGATTCTGGGCCCTGTTCAGAGATTGAAAGCAGGGCTGAAAATGCTGATGTTGTTTTACTCGAGATGGGCATGCCTGACATTGGAGAGTTTCCCCACCATCACAGGCCGTCAGACGTCATCGCATTCTCGGAAAGGTTTCCTCAATCCAAGGTATTAGTGACTCACAGCTATGCGAAGTCCCCCAACAGTGAGTTTGGTTTCGACATTCCAGAGATGCCTGAAGAGATAATTCAGTTAAACGATGGTGACTATATCGAAGTTGATAGTGAAGGTAATTTTACTGTAAATAATTAATGTAAAAAAATAATTATTATATATATCCAATATTGATCACCAAGGATTATCTTCATCATTTATCACTTTTCTAGACTAGGAAATTTCTATTTTGGAGGAGTAAATAATTCCACAATCTATTTGCGAATGAGAAGCTCCCAAAACCTTGGTATGGTGTAGAAATTACATCGAGTTGGTATGTTCAAAAACAAATCACTGAAAGTATTTTTGTGAACACTAGTGAATATGTAAATGGATAACAGATTTCCATATCTCAACATTATCAAAACTTGTCTTCCGACCAGAAAATCGAGTCACTCTTATTACCAGAAACATAGTCGCTCGGGAAACCTCACGATAAGGTATGATTCCCATGGGGGGGAATAGTAGCTTTTCGTGGGGTATTTATTGGCGTGAAAGAAAATGAAGGGAAATATTTTCGAGGAGATTCTGGGCCAGGACAGTCTCTTCACTGATAGGAAAGCATTCGACCATGCCTTTGAGCCTGCAAGGCTCCCTCATAGGGAGCATGAATTGGATGCTTTAGTAAGGAATCTTGTAGATGCTTTGAATGGTCATATACCCTCTAACATGCTCCTGTACGGAGTACCTGGTTCGGGAAAAACAGTGGTAACGAGATTCGTTCTGAGTCAACTAAGGGAGAAGGGCCTTGAAATGGGGCAAACTGTTCAGACCTACGAAATTAACTGCAGGAATGTGGATACAAAATATAGAGTAGTGCAAACAATAGCTACTCAGTTGGCTCAGAGGGGAGACCCTCCTGTCCCATTCACTGGTTGGCCTACCGATCGAGTTCTGGATACGGTTGTTTCGAGAATGAGTAGGTTGGGTGGAGTTCACATCATCGTACTAGATGAGGTAGACAACCTGGTAGATAAGGGCGGAGACGATCTTCTGTACGCACTAACTAGTCTAAACACTCTTCTCGAAAAGGGGAGGTGTTCGATAATTGGTATCAGCAATGATTTGCACTTCACTCAACACCTGGACCCAAGAGTGAGTTCGAGGCTTAGTCAAGAGGACATCGTATTCCATCCATACGTTGCCACTGAGATACAGAATATTCTCATTGAGAGGGCTACGATGGGAATCAAAGCAGGAGTTCTAGAGGATGGAGTGATCAAGCTATGCTCTGCACTGGCCGCACAAGAGCATGGAGATGCAAGGAGAGCATTGGATCTGCTTAGAATATCAGTACAGAAAGCAGAACAGAGATCACAGAATCAAGTGGATACGAAACATGTGAGGTTGGCTCAAAGCCAGTTGGAATATGATCAGGTTACACCGGTAATCAAGACCTTGCCGCTCCATCAAAAGTTGGTACTATTCTCAATTTGCCTAAATGAAGAGAATGGTCTCAGGAATATCTCAACCGGCGAAGTATACAGGACCTATGCAGAGGCATGCTCGAAAATCAGCACGGAACCATTGACAACCAGAAGAGTCTCTTCATTGCTTAATGAGTTGGACACAATGGGCCTTATCATGGCAAGAAATGTTAGCAAAGGCAGAGGAGGTCGGAGCAAGCAGGTTAACTCAGCCATTCCTAAGGCAATTGACGCGATAGTCCTGATGAGTGAGAGTGAAGCCCTGGTGAATGAGGCCGCAATGGGCAAGTACAATCTTCAGGGGCATCTGTAGGGCTAGTGCTGGCAACGATTAAACAGAGGTTCCGGGACGGCGGCTCGATGTCAGAAGCTGATAAAGAATGGATGGAAGTTCTGAAGAGACCCAGTATTACCGTGTCCGCTGGTTCCTTTTTATTGGGTTCTTGGTTTGTTTTTCTTACGATTGTAAACATCATCTTCGGAGCATATTCCGATGGTAGAAAAGTAAACTGGATTGACTTCATCACGAATGGCCCGGTTACCAATTCTTCTCATGAGATTGGACTAAACATCCCCGATGACATCATTTTTGGATTTCTTAGTATGGCACTAGTGGGAGCTGGAATAATCGGAATCGAGTCTTCCAAAGAGGGTGGTTTTAGTGCCTGGTTATCAGAATTACCAAATGATCGAGTGGTAAAGAGTCTGATTTCTCCTAATCTAGATATTATTAGAACAGTCGCTAGTTGGATGATACTATCGGGAGTAGTCTTCTATTTTTCATGGAGTATTATTGAAACTACATGGGTTGACCCTGGAGTATACTCTGTCATGATTGCGCTCATTTCAATCGGTTTTGGATTGCATTGGGTAAGAGATTCAGAAGTAAACTAGTCTGTGGAAAAACCTCTGAGAAGGTTTCGGCACCGAGTCTTCGATTCTTCGTCACACCACCTAATCACCAAGCCCTTTCCTGGCTGTCCATAGAGAACGACCGATCCAATCGGTGCCAGGGGGTGGAGGAAAAGTGGGGATAGGTCTTCTTCTCCAGATACTCTGATTATGCTTCTCTCCCCGTTTCTAATCCAGGATGAGATTGAGGATTCACAGGAGTGAAGAAGGGATCTAGTAAGAGACCCTGCAGGGCTGTTGCATTTGAGTATGTTTTCGTACAAACTGAAATCAATATCTTTCGACTCCGGCCATTCTTGGCGTTTGGTTTGTCCATCTACTATGGCAATATCTGCTGGCCTTCCTGAATTTTGAAAGGCCAGTACAGTTACATCTCCGACGGCAATGAGGGGTCCTGAAAAATTTGAAGATTGCGAAATCTGAGAGATGGCTTCGAATGCCGCTATTGTAGTGTCTTCCTCGGGCCCTTCGATTAGGTCGCCAAATGGTTCTTTGAGTTGTGATTCGACCTTTGGAGTCAGATGGGGGTCTGAAACTCTGAAAAAATCTGGAATCCAGGGGCCTCCTTCTCTGTCAATGGACCCGTCCCTAATTCTTGAGCTGGAAATTGGGACACCATCCCAAGAAGTGACCCTCTCAACAGAGATTACTTCCAATGGAGTAAATCCATTCTTAATCCTAAGCGAGTTAATCTCTGAGCAACTCTCCCTAGTTTCATTTGTGCAGATTATCGCTGAAGCCTCATTAGAGTCCAAGGAGGGACCGAATTTGTCACTAAGTCGATGAGTGGAAACCCGAGAGGCGTTTTCTGATACCGCATCAATCAGATCTGACTCCCTTTCAGACCAGCTCTTGACTCGGCTGTCCTTTGACTTCGCTAGTTCATCATTGGTTATCCAGACTTCGAGATTCTCGCAATGCAATAGCCCGACTTCAATCAACGACCTATGTCCTGCGTGGAATCTATCGAAAGTACCACCAATTAATCCGATTTTGTGCATCTTTTTCCGCACTTAAATCACCTGAGCTTCTAGTGTGCCCCGGGGCGTAACGGCAACCTTCACTGCTTCGCTCTGGCGCCTGACCCACCCCGGGACGTCTGTCGGACTGCGG
>CAZPNT010000039.1:0-9356 GCA_964588055.1 uncultured Candidatus Poseidoniales archaeon
CGCCACAGGGCCAATAGCCGTATACGCTGGTGGTTTCGTGGCAGCCTCTCAGATCGCACTGGGACTAGCCAACACAATCGGATACAGCAATGGTGTTCAGTTCGAGCTTGTATATGCTGACTCTGGTTGCGACTCTACTATGGGTGGAACCGCAGCTCAGTCACTAGTGGACGCTGGCGTTTGGGCAGCAGTCGGAGCAGCTTGCTCCGGAGCTTCCATGGCCGCCAACGCTGTTCTCTCGGCAGCAGGGATTCCACAGATATCCTATGCTAGCACCAGCCCAGCGCTAACCGACGACTCGCTTTACCCCGGATTCTTCAGGGTCGTACCAAGCGACGCCTTCCAGGGCGCTGTCGTTGCTGATGTGATGATAGCAGACGGACAGGACAACGTTGCCGTGGTCCACATGACCAACGCATACGGCGCAGGTCTTGCAGACGCTTTCGTGGATAACATGAACGCGTCTCACGTCTGCACCCAGGTTGGCTACGAGGAGACTACGACAGACTTCACCACCCTGGCTCAGGCCGTGGTAGACGCAGGATGCACATCCGTGCTCCTCGTCTCCTACGCCACCGATGGAGCTGGAATCATCGAGGAACTGGCAGGTCTTGGATACTCAGGCGCCATTTACGGCGCTGACGGCATCGCAGAAGAGGGACTGGCTGCAGGCATGTCCGACACCTCCCTGGTGGACGGCATAATCGCAACCAAGCCAGCTGCAGCCGGAGCCCCAGGAATGGTGGCAATGGTCTTCGCAGCCCTTTGCGCACAGTCCGCTGACTGCGCGGGCGGGATATACACCGCCGAGGCATTCGACGCAGTGACCATCGCTGCGTTCGCAGCCTTCACCGCACTGGCGACTCCCGGACTAGCTTCCGGAGACGCTGTCATGGGTACAGGACAGGGATGGAACGGTGCCAGCGGCACAATCAGCTTCCTGTCAAACGGCGACGTTCCCGCTGCAGGATTCTGCATCGGGGAGTTCACCACTGCCACTGACGGCACGGTCTCATACGACTGCGACAGAAGCTGGGATCCAGTCAACGGCATAACGACCGCCACGACTGAGTGATCGGGACTACGAAAAGCAGTGCGGCGGGATTCTCCCGCCGCACTGCCCCAACAGTTATGCCATCTAGTGTACCGGTTCCGTTAGGAGCATGAGTCAGGAAGAGAGGGAGGTCCGAGACCGGATTAATCCGGTGACCGGAGTCAAGAGTGGTGAGGATGATCAGGTTCGCGAAGAGCCACTTCAATCTAGAGCCATAGACAGATTCTCCGAACTTCCAAGATGGGCTAGGAGACTCATCTTCGCCACGGCCCTTTTCCTAGATGCGAACTTGCTAGGATTACTGAACGGGTTCGGATCCCTGAACATTCTAGACAAGATCCTGGGAGGGGGCCTTCCCAATGATTTGGTCTGGATCCTACAAGTAGTGCAGTCAATCACTGCAGGTTTCGTCGTCGTGAAGGTTCTATTCGATGACGCCCCCAGTGGAATTCCTAGAACAATCAGCCTGATACTTTCTCCTCTGTTCATGGTAGCCCTTGTTTTCCTCACGCTTGATTTTCTGCTGCAGGGTCTTGCCGTAAGTGCCTCCTTCACTCTAGATTTCGTATCCATTGGCACAGGAACCCTGACATGGTCATCCACATATCTGTCGATAGCTATCGGACTCACACTAACCTACAAAGTGCAGAGGTACGGAAACTTCGCACAATCAGAGCTTTTCATGCTGGGGATGTACCTTGCCGTGATTATGACTTGGACTGACCTTCTGTTCCCTATGACCAGTCTTTCTACATCCCAGGAAGGAGGACTAACATGGTCCGTCTTCATTTTCATCCTGATTGCAGCGTTCGTCCTAACCGGGTTTGCTGGCATCATCATAGACAGACTCGTTTACCGGGACTTCCGAAAGAAGGGGGCAAGCCCACAGGTCATGATGATCGCGTCTCTCGGGGTAGCATTGATTCTCCGAGCCATCACCTACCTACGCTTCGGAGCCGGTAGGCAAATTTTCGAGCCCGAGGGAGATTGGAGGCGGCCTGACCTATCATGGGAGATCCCGACCACAAAGATGCGATTCAACCTAGGAGATAGATCTGTGGTTGAGGGCAGAACGTACACCACCTGGGAGTGCGAGCAGACAGGATTGGATGCATCAACAGGAGAGCCCATCCTCTCCAGAATCGTAACCGACACATCCAAGCCCGCTTGGGAGGTATACGACGTCACCTTTAACTGCGCTCAGGCAACTACCAACTACGTCTACTACAAGGGAGTGGTGCCATTCGTAGTTTTCACTTCCGTACTCCTGTTGATTCTCCTCCTGAACAAGACCAGATTGGGCAGGAGGATGAGGGCCGTGGCCGATAACGAGGAGCTGGCAGCAAGCAGTGGTATCAACGTGGAAAGAGTCCACATGGTCAGTGCCTTCCTTTCGGCGGGCCTTTCGGGAATCGGAGGGGCCGTATTCGCGTTGACCTTGAGATTTAGTCCGGAAACTGCATTCACCCTCCTCCTTCCATCGTTCGCAATCATTGTCCTGGGGACGATAGGATCCGTCCCAGGGGCACTGGTGGGCTCGGTATTAGTCGGATTCGTCAGGGCACTCTCCGGCCCGGTAACAATCGGGATAGGATACCCCCTAGGTAGGTCGGGATTAACAAATCTCGACTCTATGATGCCGTATATTTTCCTAATCGCAATTCTAATGATTATGCCCAAGGGGATTGGCGATGCTTACGAGAAGTGGAAGATAGAGAGGCTGAGGAAGAGGCAGGAAGACGCCTCCGAGCGGGACATCAAGACAGCAGCCGCATTGGCCATACTGCCTACCGGCATCCTCGGACTTCACCATTGGTGGAGGGACCGGCCAAACAGGATGCAGAACTTCTCCATCGCTGCCTTTGCTGCTTATGCGTTCCATAGATTCAGCGATTTCGTAGAGAAGAACTCGTTCGCCGATGGCTCGTGCTCTGAAGACTGTGTTGCCAGCCCCTCAGCGGAAACTAACCTCGCCTTAGTCACAGGGAGGAACGACGGCACTCTGCTTGTGGAGGACTCTCCCCACTTCGACACCGAAGTGTCCGAAATCGACTCCTCATGGCTCGAATTGTTCAACTTCGAGATAGACTTCGTCAATTTCATCGTCGACTTGGGGGACGTGATATGGCCCGCAGCAATCTTGGGTCTCTGGATTTACTCCGCATACGAGGGTTTCAGGATGCTATCGGGCAAGGATGAGCCCATCGAATGGCCCGCTTTCAAGAGGTTACAGGGCCACTCTTCGCTTTCAATGGCGACTCTGCAAGTGAGAAGAAAACTGTCAGAGTTGAATGTGAGGCACAAGATTGCCGTGGAATCGGCGACATCACGGGTCCGACCACTCATTGCAGGAATCTATAGCAGCGCTTCAGAAATTGGCGGAAGGGCCTACTCCTCTGTCACCGATGCCTCTGACAATGTATTTGGCCAAAAATTCTCCGATGAGAGGAGGAAAGCTGAGTTATACGGTAGAGAGAGCACATTCGGATCATGGGCCCTCTTCTTGGTTCTGATGATAATACTGATCATGTTCCTGGCTTGGTTACCAATCTCCGAATCCGACGACTTCCGATTCAAGAAGACCCTGCAGGTTTCAAACGTCCTTCTGACCCTTTCCGTATTTCTCTTGATGTCCTTCTCCCTAAATCTGCATACTGGCTACACGGGAATGGTCAACTTCGGAGTCATCTTCTTCGTCTCGGTAGGCGCGATTTCGGTAGGAGTTCTGACTGCCCCGGAGAGGCTCCATGGGTATGAATGGGGAATCCTCCCGGCCACAATTTTCGGGGTAGCACTAGCCGGCGCTCTGGGATGGGCACTGGCATATCCAACAGCCCGACTCAGGACGGATTACTTCGCGATAGTAACCATCTCACTGGGTGAGATCGTCAAGGTTCTCCTCCAGGGAGAGCCCCTGCTAAGGGTCGGGTCGGTTGGGTCCGCCATAGGGATCGCCTCGTACCCCCTACCATTGGAGAACTGGTGGTCCTGCGGTTCCAGGACTCCTGGACCAGATACGCCCTGGGCCGGTCCAAACAACTGTCTTTCGGACATAGAATTGGTAGACACGCCCGCAGTCATCATCGGCGATCTTCTCGGTTTGGGCCAGCCAGCCCCATACTTCCTCATCCTGATGCTTCTGTCAGTTGTCGCTGTAATCGTAGTCTGGAGATTACTCTCTGTGCTTATTTCGTCCCCTTGGGGGCGTGTTCTAAAGGCAATCAGGGAGGACGAAGAGGTAGCCCAGCACCATGGTCACGACGTCCTGAAACACAAAGCGGCGAGCTTGGCCTTGGGAGCTGCTATCGCAGGCCTAGCAGGTGCATTCTGGGCTTGGAAGCTGACTGCTTTCGAACCTGGATTCATGGCACCAGCGCGCTCCACCTTCCTCGTTTGGGCCGCCTTCGTAATAGGGGGGAGGTCCAACAACAGAGGCATGGTCGTAGGGGCGTTCATCATCGTTCTGATGGAGTTCGTCTTCAACGTGCTGGCAGTGGGCCAGGGTTCATCCGACCTTCCACTACACACAACTGCAGACAGGATTGACAGCCTATTCGCATGGCTCGTGACGAGCCAGTGGGAGGTCTTCCGGATATTCTCCATAGTCGCACTGGTCGGTATAGCCATCAGATCGGAGAGGCTCATGGACATCGGAGCATCCGGTGCCGCTATCTTCGCATTCACCGCTATTGCACTTGGCCAGAGGTCAATCGACGAGTCTTACTATGGGGGGGTCGTCGTCGCTGACATGCTATACGTCAAGCTACTGCTAATCGGGTGCCTAATGCTGTTCTCACTGAAGTACAATCCCAAGGGGCTGCTACCAGAGGTACCTGTGAGGCCATCCAGACCAGAGGAGGTGACTGGCAGTGAGTAATGTACTCGAGGTCTCTGAACTCAGGAAGGAGTTCGGCGGGTTGGTTGCTGTGAGAGACGTATCTTTCACCGTCAGAGAGGGTGAGTTTGTAGGTCTGATTGGACCTAATGGTTGTGGCAAGTCCACGACCTTCAACTGCATCAGCGGTCTTCTGGAGAAAACCTCCGGCCGCATCGAGATATTCGGAGAGGACGCCTCTGAGCTAAGACCGGACCAAATCCAGAACCTCGGAATGACTAGGACTTTCCAGCACACTAACCTTTGGAGGGAGATGACCGTGATAGAGAATCTGTTAGTGCCACCTAGGGGGCAGTTCGGCTCTACGTTCAGAGAATTGGCAAGATCGCTGCTACTCCCGGCAAATCAAGACGAAACAGATCGCCTCTCTAGGGCATTCGGGGTCCTAGACCAGTTAGAGGTCCCGCACATGGCCCACAACCTGACCAGCGAGCTATCTGGGGGCCAGAGCAAGCTGGTGGACATAGGCAGGTCGATGATGGGCGATCCGAGGCTCCTGCTTCTAGACGAGCCAGTAGCCGGGGTGGCGGGGCCTCTGGCGATGAAGATATTCAACAACCTGAGGAAGATTGTCGACGAGACTGGCATCACCGTCCTCATAATCGAGCACAACATGGACTTCATCCTCAGACAGGGCGTGGATAGAATCATCGTAATGAACGAGGGTGGCGTCCTGATGCAGGGAACCCCAGACGAGGTTCGCAACAACAGGGCAGTCATTGAGGCCTACCTAGGGGCTGCGGGAGAATCGGGTGGTGAAGAAGAGTGACGCGTGTCTTGGAGGTCAACGGTCTCGAAGGGGGCTATGGCTCTGTACAGATCCTCTATGGGATAGACATGTACGTAGACGAGGGTGAATTCGTAACAGTGATCGGACCGAATGGGTGCGGGAAGTCCACCTTCATCAAGACGATATTTGGCATCGCCACATACTATCGTGGAGGCATACGATACAGAGGTGAGGAGGTATCCGGATGGAGGACGGACCAACTGGTTAACCATGGCATTGCATATGTTCCACAGGTGGACAACGTTTTCCCATCACTTTCTGTATTGGAGAACCTCCAGATGGGAGGAAACTCTCTCTCGCAGGGAGTTCTTGGCGAGAGGATCGATAGGTCACTGGAGATGTTCCCGGACCTCAGGAACAGGGAGTACGACCTCGCTGCCTCCCTCTCGGGAGGAGAGAGGCAGATGCTGGCGATATCCAGGGCACTGATCTCGAACCCTAAGTTCCTTCTGCTTGACGAACCCACAGCGGCGCTCTCACCGCTCTACCAGCAGCAGATTATCCAGAGCATAGACTCACTCAGAGAAAGGGGAATCACGATTCTGATAGTCGAGCAGAACGCTAGGCTCTCGCTCGCTAGGTCCGATCGAGGATACATAATCTCCAACGGCAAAGTGGCTCACACCGGTGATGCTCAGCATATACTGACCGATCCCGAGATTGGCGAGTACTTCCTAGGCTCCGCTGAGAGCCAATGAGAAACTCATTCCTTCATCAGCGCCTTGGCCTGCTGCGCCCACATCATCTTAGATACCCTCCCCGGGCTCATGCCGAGCGCACCATTCACAGCCTCGGCGGTTTCCGTATCCATCCTGGAGAGTTGGTCGTAGGTCCTAATTCCTAGGACTTTCAACTTCTTCAAGGTCTCAGCATCCACTCCCTTGATCTTGGTCAGGTCATCCGACTTCCTGTCCCCTGCCTTCCCTATCTGCGCCCACTTGATCTGCGCAGCACTTAGGTCTGCAACGATTTCATCATCCGCATCCTCGATAATGCTAGCAGATGCCTTGTCAACTCCCTTCAACTCGAGCATTGTGATGGCCTGCTTGGTCCAATCTAGCTCCGCAATCTTCCCTGGCAGCATCTCAAGTGCGTCATTCACATCCTTGGAAGCAGCCGAGTCAACTCTGGACAATTGCTCGTAGGTGAACAAACCTAGAGAATTGAGCTTCTTCTGAGTAAACTCGTCTATCCCTTTGATCATAGTTAGATCGTCAGCGGAATCCCCCTCGAACTCCCCTATCTTCTTCCAATCTATGGAGCCCTTCCTCTTCCCAACTCTCTCTAGAATCAAAACCTCTCTCTTCTCGTGCTCTGTCTCTGAAGTGATACCCTCTGCGTCCTTACCCGCGCTCTCGGCCTTCAGGATCGCATCTGCCAGCTTCCTCTTGGCTGCCTCCGCATCGGCCTTCGCCTCCTTCGCCTCTTCCTCTTCCATCTCGGCAATCAGCCGGGCCTCTTCTGCCTCGGCCTCCTCAACCTCTGCCTTCTTGCTTGCCTCCTCAACCTCTGCCCTAGCTTTCTCAACTTCTTCCTCGGCCTTCTGAACTGCCTCGCTAGCCTCCATTGTCTGGAGCTCCCTCTCTATCTCCTCCTCTTCCTTCTCTAGAGCCATCTCTTCTAGACGAGCCTCTTTCTTTGAGGCTTCCAGCTCTTCCTTTTTCTTCGCCATTTGCGCTTCGAGCCTCTTCATCTCCGCCTCTAGCTCTTCGATGTCTTCCTCGGTTTCATCCTCGGCTTGGGGATCAGCCTCGTCTCCCGTATTGCTCACCTCTTGCGATACCTCCTCTGGTACCTCAATCTTCTCCCCTTCGTTCGGCTTGACCACCGGTCCTCCCATTAGTTCGGATGCAATTTCCTGAATAAGGCTCAAAGAATCCTTCATTCTATGTCCGTCGTCAGTCTCACGAAGAGTAACGTTTTCGCAGGACTCGTTGACCTTACGAGAGTAACTAATGGGAACCACTTCGTCGAACTTTCCGTGCATTATCGCCGTCGGATGGGCAGGAATGGGCCAAGACATCCTTTCTGCAGACTCCATGAATTCCCATGGGAGAACGATGTCCAATTCGAAACCAGTGTAACGCCTCTCCCCTGTGGTTTTCCATGCGCTCCTACCAGTGTCCTCCATTCCTTCCCAGTTCTCGGCCAGTCCGAATGCAGGGGCTATCAATAGAAGCCTAATGTCGGCTTGAGGTCTCATCGAGGAGGCATTCGCCGCAGCTAGACCCCCCATGGAAGAGCCCACAACTAAGTCATACTCTCCTTTGTCCAAGTGCTTGATCAGAACATCCGTCTGATTTGCAATGCTCCATCCTAGTTCAGACATCTTTGGTGCGGTTACGTCCCATCCTAGAGCCTCCTTCATGTAAGTGGGCTTGGAGCCAGTTGGACTACCCTCGAATCCGTGTGCAAAAAGCACCCGCAGGACTAACCCTCCAAATCACAGAATGAGAGCCTGAAGAAATCGCTCTCGGTTGCTTCTCTTTCCATTGTAGCATCGCCATCGCCCAGGATCCTCATGTGAATCTCTGCCGTAACCTCCACGGTGGCTTCGAAGAGGTGACCACCCCTGACGATGTGATCGTCGTCTGCGGCTACGATGTGGATGTGTGTGAAAGGCCCATCTGGGCCAGGAGCCAGGTTGCCCTGCATGGATAGTAGCTCCATAGGCTCCTCCACTCTCATCTTCTGATAAACTCCATCGGAGTCAAGGAAGCCTATGACGGTCTCCCTAACTCTCCCTATTCCGCTTGTTAGTGCAGCAGTGCTAATTCCGTGCTGGCAAAGGCTCCTTATCGCTGTATGCAACTCCTCCCCTTTGTCCAGTCTGACGAAGAGGTCCCGTCCCATCCGTCGATGTTCCATGCTTGCCCATTAGGGTTCCAGACTTCAATTTCACCATATCCAAATCAGTCTGGTGGACTCGTATTTTGACCTCCAGTAGAAGCCAAAAAAACCCACATACGCATCCTGAGGGTACTATTTTTTTCCACTGGAAGCAAGGGGGTTGGGAATTACGACCATACTGTTCATAGGCCGTGTCTTCCGAGTCGCAAAGCCCGGTGATGAATATGACAATGGCAGCACACGATGCTTCGTCCAGATGGAGGACATTCCTAGAGGAGGCAAAGGAGTCCGAGGTGATGACACTGCTGTCCCGCCAGTCGAACTTTCCATACCTATCCATTCCATTCCACGAACTCCAGACGTTCGATCCTGAATTTGCAGAAGATGTCCTTGAGTACCCAAAGCAGATTCTCTCTGCGGGCTCCAAGACTCTGATGGAGATTTGCAGGGAGAGAGGAGAGGAAATCGATGCGTTACTGCGGGTCGGAGAGCTTCCTGGAGACACCAGGATGCCATTGCGCGACATAGGCAGCTCAGACATAGACAAACTGCGAAGCGTCGACGTAATCGTGACTAAGATTTCCGAGATAAAGCCCAGAATTCACAGAGCCGTATTCAAGTGCGAGTCTTGCGGGCATGATATAGAAATAGACCAAGAAAACGAAAGAGAGCTCAAGGAACCGCTCAATTGCCCACAAGCATTGGGTGGGTGCGGTAGCTCCAAGCCAGCAACACGGTTCGATTTGGTACTCCTAAGTTCTAGAATG
>CAZPNT010000040.1:0-9010 GCA_964588055.1 uncultured Candidatus Poseidoniales archaeon
TGCTTCCCGTTGTTACCTGGAGTCACATGATGACAGGGGACATGGGCGACACAGAGGGCAACTGGATGGCAAACGGTATGCGCCTATTGGGGCAGGCCGTTGGTGCCTTGCTAGCCATACTCTTGGCTACCGAGTTCGGTGACATAGAGACAGGCTGGGCAGCTACTGACATGTGGATACCAGATATAGGGGATCACGTCTGGACCGTAATTGGAATGATAGCTGCAGGTGCAGTTTGGTGGCAGGTCCACACCAGGTGCGACAGTGCTTGGGCTAGCGCCTTCGGAATGATGATACTGGGCGGGGCAATGACCCTGAACGGAGCCCACGAGATGGGCGCATCCATAGCCAGCACTGGAGAAGGCATAGCCGACACTCTGGTAAACTGGATCTGTGATGGCCTGTTCGTCGGCCTAGGTGCCTTAATTGGCGTCAAGATCGACGAAATGGTTTGATTACAATACAGTAACAAAGCAACCAACATACGAAAGCAGGTCGGGGGGGGAACTCCCCGACCTGTACACGAAAAACCGTCTAGAGGCCTCTCGCTCGATTTTTAGAAGAAATCTCCCTCTATTTCACCAATCTCTTCTCTTGAATCAGCATTAGAGTAAGCCTCCAGTGGCTCTCTGTTCAGATCTAGGAATTTCATCCCGAAAGGGAATGGCTGCAGAACAGTCTCTGCCTGATCCCATAGCCCCAGAATAGCCAGTGAAGCTCCTAGCGCCTCAGCCGAGGAAAGCCTACCCATCTTCCCCCATGAAACAGGATTTGCAGCAAGGAGCAAAGGCAGAATCCTCCCTTCTAGACTGGTTCTACCGGTAATCATCTGTAGGGACTGATCGATTTTCTTCCATGAGCAGTCTAGGACCACGATGGAACCCCCCATGGAAATCAGGCCCTTATCGCTAGGTGCCAGAACAGTGGTGGAACGAGGATCCAACAAGTACCCCCTCCTGGGTGATCCAATCACTGACTCATGGAGGCTTACTAGGCCGTTTTCTTGCAACTTCCTGGCAGTGCACTTCTTCGGATCGTCCTGATCGAGATGAATAACATGAAGGCGTGCACTTTCCACGGTACTATCTCCTAGAACGGGAACCGGACCTAGTAACCCCAAAGCGCCTCCCCTTCTTCTTGTCGGGCCTAGTCTTGGCCGCAGGCTCAACATCCTTGTTTGCATCCGAGATCGTCATTTGACCCGCAGACTCGTTAGCAACAACAGTGTGGTTGCTTGGTAGGGAATCCACGAATAGACGAATCCCCAAAGCCCTCTCGAATTTCTCCAATGTGGAATCGGTTGGCCTATTGCCATTCTCGGCCTTCTGTATGACTCCTATCTTCACATTCATACTTCTCGCCAATTCTTCTTGTGACATTCTCTTCAGCTCCCTGCCATTCCTTATTCTGGAATGGAAATCTGGAGCAAGCTCCGTCGCATCCTTGGTCATTATGTCTATTCCGGAAACACCCTTGCCAGTAACCTGGCTAGACTGCTCCGTGTAATTCTGAATTACCTTGGGGGCGCTCTGCTCGACTACTAGACCCATCGAACCTATGCAACCCCCGCAGCAATCCAGGACGGACTGGGACACCCTGGCCCTCCTGGTGCCTACGCCCTCCTTGCCACAGAGTTCGCACGCCCCCATGTCCAAGGCGAGGTAAGTGGCCATGATGAGCCCTTCGTAGGGGTCATAAGTGGCTTCTTTCTGTGACAACCATGACTTCTGAGGTAGGTGAACCCACCAGGGAGGATGAACTGCTGAAAAAAAGCGACTCAAACACAGAGGCCCTCGACCGCCTCTCAAAGGACTATCAGGACCTCTCCGACAAGGCGCAGCAGCTACTTACTGAGAAGCTATTCTTGGAGAATGAGCTTACCCAGCTGAAGAAGCGCTCAAACAGACTAGAGGAGGAATTGAGCAATATTCGCACACCTCCACTCATAGTCGGATTCATCCAAGATGTCGTCAATGAGCAGGCTATCGTCAGGAGTTCCAATGGCACTGTATTCCTTGTATCCGTCAATCGGCGCCTCGACCACTCGAAAATTAAGCCGGGAACCAGAGTCGCTCTGAATCAGGATACTCTTTCTGTAGTAGAGATACTCTCAGACTCCTGGGACCCTCTAGTTAGTAACGCAGAGATAATCGCATCCCCCGATGTGCAATACTCATCCATTGGTGGATTGGGAGAGCAGATCAAGGAGTTGAAAGAAGCAATCGAACTTCCATTCGAGAACCCCAAGGCATTCTCTGACTTGGGAATAGACCCGCCTAAGGGAGTTCTGCTTACTGGCCCTCCCGGTACTGGGAAGACAATGCTGGCCAAGGCCGTTGCCAACTCTACGAACGCTACGTTCCTGGGACTTGTCGGTGCAGAACTCGCACAGAAGTACATAGGCGAAGGAGGGAGGATGGTTAGAGAACTATTCGAGATGGCAAGGCAGAAGTCACCTGCTATCATCTTCATAGACGAGATCGACTCAATAGGTTCTAAGAGGCTAGACGTAGCTACATCCGGAGATCGTGAGGTCCAGAGGACCCTCATGCAACTTCTTTCGGAGATAGACGGATTTGACAGCCTTGATGACGTTAAAGTCATTGCAGCGACAAATCGTCCTGAGCTTCTGGATGCCGCTTTACTAAGGCCAGGCAGGTTCGACAGGATAATCGAGATCCCCCTCCCCGATTTAGAAGCCAGAGAGGCCATCTTCGGAGTTCATACTGGTTCAATGCCAAAGGGCAAGGGTGTAGAAAACCGCAACCTAGCGTCTATGACTGAAGGATTCAGCGGTGCCGAGATCAAGTCAGCAGTCGTGGAGGCCGGTATCTCAGCGATATCCGAGAACCGAAAATCTGTTCAAAAAGAAGATTTCGTTTACGCAATAAAAAAGATCGAAGAAAACAGAAAGAACTCAGGGGACTCAAACTCCGAGGGAATCTACGCCTAAGCAAATCTCTTGACGAGGAGTCCCTCCCAGAGCACATGGAGCATTTGGTCGAGTGCGTTCCGAATTTCAGTGAGGGAAAGGACCAAGCTGTCATCAACCAAATCACACAGCCCATCCTCGATGAGTCTGGAGTATCCCTTCTCGATGTAGACATGGGGGCAGATTTCAACCGAACGGTTGTAACGATGGTGGGTGATCCAGAGAAGGTACTGAAAACAGTAATCGAGTGCACTAGAATCGCGACAAGCATAATCGACATGCGCAATCACAAAGGCGAGCACGCAAGGATGGGAGCCGTCGATGTAGTCCCATTCATACCTATATCAGGCATTACGATGGATCAATGCGTCATCCTTTCCAAGAGATACGCAGAAACCGTCTCTCAAGAGTTAGATCTACCCGTTTTCCTCTACGCAGAGGCCGCCACCAACCCAAACCGGGTAAATCTTCCAAACATTCGTAGGGGAGAATATGAAGGCATGGAGGAAAAATTGTCAAATCCAGATTGGGCACCTGACTTCGGCCCTGCAGAGTTCAAGCCCAAAATGGGTGTCACGGCAACGGGCGCCCGTCAGATCCTAATTGCTTACAACGTCAATCTAGACACGGATGACAAGGCCAAGGCAAACTCTATTGCTGCTAGAATAAGGACTAGCGGCTCACTCGTAAAAGACGAGAATGGAGAGAAAATCTTGGGCGATGACGGAAAGCCGCTACGTAAACCGGGGCTATTCAAATCACTGCAGGCAGCCGGTTGGATGTACGATGAATCTACTGCGCAGGTATCTATGAATCTACTAGATTTCTCGGTAACCGGGCTCCACGATGTCACCGAGGCAATAAGAAATGAGGCGAAGGTTATGGGACTCAATGCAACAGCAGGAGAGCTGGTAGGATTGGTGCCACTAGAAGCCATGCTATCCGCAGGTCGCTGGTATGAAGATAATGATGAAGACGCGGACCACATCCTACTGGTCCAAAAAGCGATATCCGGACTAATGCTAGACAGGCTAGGTGACTTCGAACCGGAGTCAAGCATAATCGAATGGGCAATCGATGGAGTGGAACCATGAACGAAGGGTACAGGGGGATTCTAAGTTCCATTGGAAGCTCCGACCCAACACCGGGCGGGGGGTCCGTTGCTGCACTCTCCCTCGCTCACGCGCATTCACTAGCATTGATGGTAGCAAGACTGACATTAGGCAAGGAGAAGTGGGCCGATGGCCACGATGCCGCTAAGAGCTCAATAGCGATATCAGAGCCAGGAGTCGAAGAAGCAATACGTCTAGCAGAGTTAGACGCTGAGGCCTTTGACTCAGTAATGTCTGCATACCGTCTACCCAGGGAAACGGTGAATGAGAAAAAACTGAGGTCTGAGGCGATAAGAGATGCCACCATAGGAGCTGCCAAGGCACCACTAACCACTGCATCGAGCGCACACAACTTACTCTCAAACTTGGAAAACCTCTGTGTGTCTTGCAATTCGAATGCCCTCACTGACCTTGCCTCAGCATCTGAGATGGCACTTTCAGCAGTAAAGATAGCAGCAATGAACGTCAGAATAAACTTGGAGTATATCGATGGTGATGATGTCGATAAACTAGCTTCACAGATTAGCCAAGTTGTTGAAGACTCAATCCAATCAGCGAATAATGTGTTACTCAAGGTTAACGAGAGGCTGGAGTGGTAATGTCAACCGGGGACTCAGGGAACTACGGAATTCCAAAATCCCTACCTCCCAAAAGAGAGAGGGACAAATCAGTCCCACACGCCCCCGTAAGACCACAAGTACTGAATGAAAAAGACAGAAGGTTGGCAATTGAGAATTCACTAAGATACTTCCCGGAGGAATGGCATGAGGATCTCGCTGCCGAATTCCTAGAGGAATTAGATACCCTTGGTCACATATACATGCACAGATTCAGGCCTGAGTACGAGATTCACTCAAGGGCGATTAGCGAATACAAGTGCAAGAGCAAGAGCGCCGCCGCCATAATGCTGATGATACAGAACAACCTAGATCCAAAAGTCGCACAATATCCACACGAGCTGATAACATACGGCGGTAACGGGGCCGTATTCCAGAATTGGGCACAATACCTGTTGACCATGGACTATCTCTCCAAAATGGCTGATGACCAGACATTGGTGATGTACTCTGGACATCCATTGGGGCTCTTCCCATCATCACCAGAATCACCACTTGTCGTTGTGACAAATGGTATGGTGGTGCCAAACTACTCCTCGCAGGAAGAATACGAGAGAATGAATGCATTGGGCGTCTCCCAATATGGTCAGATGACTGCTGGCTCTTACATGTACATAGGTCCACAGGGAATCGTCCACGGAACTACAATCACTATCCTTAACGCGGCTAGGAAATACCTTGGAAGGGCATCTGAAAGTGGACTCGGGGGCGTCTTATACGTCACTTCCGGATTAGGTGGAATGTCCGGGGCCCAGGCAAAGGCTGCTGTTATTGCAGGCGCGGTCTGCATCATTGCTGAGATAGATCCAGTACCTGCTAGAAAGCGACATTCACAGGGGTGGCTCACCGAGTTGTTCGAAGACCTCGATGAGCTTTGCATTCGAGCCGAGGAAGCAGTGGAAAACAAGGAGGCGATCTCCTTGGGTTATCTAGGCAACATTGTGGACCTGCTAGAGTATTTGATTGACAGGGGGATAACACCCGAACTAGCCAGCGATCAGACAAGCCTGCATAATCCATGGCTTGGAGGTTATATGCCGGCTGGGATTTCCTTTGAAGAAGGCCTTTCCCTCTTGAGTTCAGAACCAGAACAATTCCGAGCACTCGTAAGGTCCTCGCTGAAAAGACACGTCAATGCACTGAACAAGCTTACAGACATGGGGACTAGGTTCTGGGACTATGGAAACGCGTTCCTTCTTGAATCTGGCAGGGCGGGTGCCGATGTACTTTCTGATGACGGATCTTTCCGATACCCCTCATACGTTGAGGACATTATGGGGCCAATGTGCTTCGACTACGGTTTCGGACCTTTCAGATGGGTTTGCACTTCGGGTAACCTCGAAGATCTAGCAACAACAGATAAAATAGCACAGGCGGTATTGGAGGATCTCGCATCTAGTTGCCCTGAAGAAATCAGAACTCAGTATTTGGATAACATCAAGTGGATTTCCGAAGCAGAAAATCACAGTCTGGTAGTTGGAAGCAAGTCACGAATACTGTATGCAGACGAGCAAGGCAGGAGGCAAATCGCACTCCACTTCAACAAGGCCATTTCTGAAGGCTTGGTCTCGGCCCCAATAGTCCTCGGTCGGGACCATCACGACGTGGGCGGTACGGACAGTCCATTCAGGGAAACTGCAAATATCTACGATGGCTCTATGCACACTGCAGATATGTCGGTGCAGAATTTCGTTGGCGACTCATTCAGGGGTGCCACTTGGGTCAGCCTGCACAACGGTGGAGGAGTTGGCTGGGGAGAGGTAACTAATGGGGGGTTCGGCATGGTAATTGATGGATCGGAAACATCAGAGAGAAACATAGAATCTATGATTTCATGGGATGTAAACAATGGTATTGCGAGGAGGTCATGGGCAAGAAATTCTGGTGCCATCTCCGCAATAAATAGAGCCATGGAGAAAGATCAAAGATTGGACGTAACTTTACCCAATATGGTGGATTACAACATCCTGGATAACTTGTTTGAATAGACTCGATGACTCTATTTGACTGACCGGTACGCCAGATACATGGATGTAGTTGAGATTGAGGGGAATAATCTAACTCTTGAGGAAGTAAAGGCCGTATCCAATGGGTCACTAGAAGCATCTCTCTCATCAGGCTCTAGGGAAAGGATGCAAGCATCTAGAAAAGCAGTGGAAGATGTCTTGGACTCAGGGGAAGTCGTTTACGGGATAAATACCGGTTTCGGGGCTCTTTCTTCCGTCTCTATAGGCGTCGGTGAGCTTGAGGACCTCCAATCGAACCTTGTCAGGAGCCATGCTTGCGGAGTCGGGGAAAGAATGGATCCCGAGGACGTTCTAATGATGATGATAATCCGCGCAAATTCTCTGGCCAAGGGAGTCTCTGGAATTAGGCCCGGGGTAGTTGATTTGATACTGGGCATGGTGAACTCGAGAATAGCACCAGTGGTCCCGAGGATAGGGTCTTTGGGGGCATCGGGAGACTTGGCCCCCCTTTCTCATATGACAATGGGAATGATGGGCGAAGGGGACTGCTTGGTGGATGTCGGAGGAGAATGGATTTCCATGCATTCCAGAACAGCATTAGAGAATGCAGAGTTGAAACCAATCATGCTCCAGGCAAAGGAGGGCCTGTCGCTTATCAACGGAACAAGCCAAATGTGCGCCTATCTCACACAAACCGTACTGAACATGGAGACGTTGTGCCTTGCAGCCGATGCCTCAGTTGCCTGTTCTGTTGAGGCTATACGAGGGTCTCACAAACCCTTCGATAGGCGTATTCACGCCTCCAGGCCTCAAGTCGGACAGTCAATTTCAGCTGCTAGGATCATAGAACTGCTTTCGGATTCGGACATTGCAATTTCTCATGAAGACTGCGATAGGGTGCAAGATGCATACTCTTTCCGATGCTCGCCACAAGTCCACGGGCCTGTGATAGATCTCGTCAGGGAGGCTCGAAGAATTCTTGAGATAGAGATCAACAGCGCTACAGACAACCCACTTGTCTTCATCGAAGAAGATGGAGCTTCAATAATCAGTGGTGGGAATTTCCATGGACAAAACTTAGCTCTAGCTAGCGACTCCATTGCCATAGCATGCCATGAGCTTGCTAGTATTTCTGAAAGAAGAATAAATCAAATTCTCGATCCAAATTGGAGTGCTCAAAAAGCATTCCTAGCAGGAAATGAAGGACTGGAAAGCGGTCTGATGATAGTGCAGTATGTAGCAGCTGCAATCATTTCCGAATTGCAAATTCTATCAAGTCCTGCTACAATCAGCAATGTCCCAGTGAGCATGGGAAAAGAAGATCATGCATCAATGGGTGCGACTGGAACCTATCGTTCACTAAAATCTACAATACTACTGTCTCAAGTTCTGGCAAACGAGTTCATTTGCTCAATTGAGGCATTGGAGGCAATCGAAGAGTCCCCCGGGTTGGGAGTTAGCAAGGTGGTCAATTGGGTTCGAACTCACGTTGACAAGCTAGAAGGGGACAGATCCATGACGAACGATTGTGAACAACTTTCGGAGTCAATACTTGATGGCGGACTGACTGGAATATTCGGGTGAAAGTATGCAGGAAAAATTGCACATGAATCAACACCCAGGTACAGACCCCCCTCCATTTTCTACCAAAGTAGTAGGGAAGAAGGAGAACTCGCTGCTGCTCAAAGAAACAACCTGCTATCCTAGGGGAGGGGGTCAGCCCGGAGATACTGGGGAGATTAGTGCTATAGACGGGGACTCGACAGTAATGCAGGAGGTACTCCCGGGAGAAATGATTCTACACCCAGTAGAAGACACTTCGTTGTTCTCAGAAGGGCAAGAAGTGCTCTGCACAATAGACCAAGACAGAAGAAACGGTCACACACTCATGCACACTGCTCAGCATATTTTCTCAGCTTTAGCGGAAGACATATGGGGCGCTGAGACTGTGGGAAATCAGATTGGTGTCGAAAACTCGAGAGTAGACCTTCTTTTTGAGGACAAGGCGGATTTCGATCCAGACACCATTATTGAAGCAGTGAACTCTGTTCTTAACTCAAAGACTCCAGTCAACATACATGAATGGGAACGAGAGAAGATAATGTCCCATGAAAAAATGAGGCATACTAAATTCATGCACAGGATACCTGCGTCGATTACACATCTAAGGGTGGTGGAAATAGAAGGAATCGACCTATGCCCCTGTGCAGGAACTCACGTTTCTAACACCTCAATGATTCCAAAGGTGAAGTATCTGGCAAAGAAGAACAAGGGAAAGGGAAGATTACGAATTTCATACGAATTTGAATAATTATACTAGTAGTATCAATTCTATTGGTGGGCTCGGCAGGAATTGAACCTGCGATCTTCGCCATGTCAAGG
>CAZPNT010000041.1:0-8911 GCA_964588055.1 uncultured Candidatus Poseidoniales archaeon
TCTGATGCCGGCCAAGGGTGCCCTATGGAAGTCTCTGGATTTCTGCTCCACCTTCCAGGACGAGACCCCTTTGGACATCTTCATCGATGGCAGGAATTTGTTCCTTGCAACAGAGGATCATGGCCTTAGAGTGATAGAGTACAACGTCTCTTCTGGAGATTCAACATCTATAGTCATCGAGAGAAACGTAGTTTGGGATGACTCTAACCTTCTCTCTGGAAACTCAATCGCCGATATCGCTGTTTCCGATGACATCCTGTACATCGCTACCACTGACTCGGGTGTAGATAGGTTCGACATCTCGTCGGAGTCTTGGATCCCCTCTTGGACGTCATCTAATTGGCTATCCTCCGATACTACCATTGGTCTCGCAGTTACTCCGGGATGGCTATACATTCTCGGGGACCAGCAGGTCCAGCCATACGATACCGATGTCCTGCTCTTCAGTTCAGACATCTCACTATCAGACTTGGGCCTTTCAGGATCAGGAACTAGCATCAGTCCTTGGCCGGGGGGTCTGGCTCGTTCTCCATCTGACTCTTTGGCGATGATTGGCGACTCTTCTGGCACAATGGGTAGAGTTCTAGGCGACAACTCGGATGGGACGTTCCCCCTAGTTAGTAGCCCCTCTATAGAAGATCCACAGATTGCAGCGATAATTGATGACGGAGAAGCAGGCGAGTTCTGGATTGCATCTGGAACTACCATTGACATGATGGACAAGAGAGACAACCTATGGAAGGAACCAATCGACATTGCTGACAACATCCCCTCTATCCAGTCCGGAGAAGTTTCGATCACATCCATAGAACAGGATGACGACGGCTGGGTCTGGGTTGGAACATCTGGGAGCGGGGTTCACAGGCTAAGCAGTGTGGACGGAACCCACTTCGGCACCGTCCAGGGACTAAACTCCGACACGATCACCAGTTTGGCATTCGACTCCAACTCCGCTATCCTTGTAATCGGGCACCTAGATGCAGGAATATCGCTATACTCCACAGATTCGAACAACGTCATAGAGACCTTTTCGGAGTCAGAGGGCCTGGACTCCAACAGAATTCGAGACATCGCTACCAGATTCGGAATAGCATATATCGCCACGGAGGAAGCTGGGGTGATGAGAATCGACCTCAGCACCCCTGAGATCATAGGCTCCTGGCAGTCTCTGGGTGTTGACAATCTTGACTCTGCCCCCGTTGCAGTCGATGGGGAGGTCATCTACCTAGGTCTTCCCGGGCTTGGAATACTCTTGATTGACAGACTGACCAGTGATACTGCAGACCTATGGACCCCGGATGACCCAAACGGCATCCCAGATGAAGATGTTAACACCTTGGCCTTGGATTTCTACGGTGGTCTATTGGTGGGCTCAGAGGTTCAGAACTCAGGTGCCAACTCAAACGGGGGCTTGGCTAGATGGGATGGCTCTAATTGGCAGCTTCTTCCTACCAGCATTCCAGGCTGGAACAACGACCCCTTCGAGTTCTACGATGTTTCCAGTGATGCTAACGGAGTCTATGCAGGAACAAACAGAGGGGCCTGCATGTGGAACTGGCCCGATCCAAACAACCCCCAATCTCAGTTCACGCTCGAGGACTGTTGGACATCAGGAGGAGGCGGCGGGGGCGGTGGAGGCGGAGGAGATGGCATGCCCTCCCGATTCGTCATTGCCGTCGACCCAATCGGACCGGACCTTCTCTATGCTGGTACCACAGAGGGAGCAGCAGTGATCAACACCTCAAACGGAACCGTAGTAGAGGTTTGGACGGCAGGGGATGACACCGAGAGGGCAAGGGTCCACAAGTTCGCTGATACTCTCTACCTGGGCTTTGAGAACTTGGGAATAGCTCGTTTCAACATCACATCAGGAACTTGGTTATCACCCTGGGACGGTTCCCAGGGCATTTTGGATGACGATGACGTCACAGTGCTGATCGAGGGAAGAGAAGAGGGCACGATGTGGGCCGGGGGGGACTTCGGCCTTACTCTGATAGACCTAGTCAACGATACCGTTCTGATTCAGTGGGACAGGGGTGCCAATCAGGACGGCCCAACCCTGCCGAACTACTCACCGGCCGAGATTCTAATCGTTGACAATCTGATGTACTACTCCCCTCAGAGGGCAAACCCCTGGAACACTAGGGATGAGGTTTCTAGGATCAACCTAGACAATAACACCACGCTCCCTTCAATCGACGCTGGGATTCGCATGGGCTTCAATGGCGTAATACACGGAATGAACCAGATAGGCGATGAAGTGTGGATAAGTGTCGTAGAGACATCGGGCTGGGGTGGCTCTGGAGACCCAGGAACTATACTGAGGTGGAACACGACCTCAGGAGACTGGGAGGACGATCTACAGACCATTGGAGACGTGGGCAGGGTAAATGCCCAATACCTGGGGGACTGCTTCCCCCTCAACACTTCTTGCGAGCTTTGGGTCGCCTATGGTGACAACATCCTCAGACGCTTCTCTGTCTCGAACATGACCCTGCTGAATCAGTGGGACGACGTCGACGGAAGGATCAGAGGCATGGTAGAATACCAAGGAGAGTACCTCTTCGCCAGCATGAATGGGATTCTAAGATGGAACCCATCTAACGAGTCATGGCTCTCATCGTGGCTTCCCGGAGACGGACTACCCCAAGACTCTGAGCTGGACTTCTACTCCATGAAGGTGGTAGGGGACGACCTCTGGGCCGCCTCGGGATACGGTAACGATGGTCACGTAATGAGGCTATCAGGAAACAACAGCAACTGGACGATATGGGAAGTGGACACCAACGACATACCGGATGGGTACGGCGCTGACATCTTGCTCTGCCAAGACATCGTACACATAGCGATAGGGTTCAGCGCTTGGCAGTGGTGGGCCGTCGGCGGGGGAATCGCTCGCTTCGATCTAGCTGACTACGATGGCGATGGGGTAACTGAGGAGTGGATATCGCCTATCACTGAGGACAACTCAAACATGGCAGACAATGATGTCAGAGCAATGGCATGCGATGAAGAGAACGAGATATTGTACGTCGGATTCGACACTGACAACGTTGGGATAGATCGATTCGACTACTCGTCCAACAACTTCCTGGATACCTTGACTCCGGACATGGGGGTCTCAGAGAACCCAGTCTTCCCAGGTGGAATGCTTTACGACGAGGATCTTCTTTTGGTCTCCCACTACGATGGAAACGGGGGAATCACTCGCGTCATCACTTCAGGAGCAACCGCCACTTCCGGGCAGGTAATCGGTCAGGGCATGGACTCTTGCTCAATCGTAAGAGCACCCACTACTGCCAGATCTTATGCAATCGGAAGATCCGGTGACCTTTCTGGGATAAACCGAGTTGACAGGCTGGATGCAACGGGGCTGATCGAGGGCGGCTTTGACGAGCTCGTCGGACTCCCCTCTGGTGTTGTCCATGAGATGATCTCCAATGGGACTCACGTATGGGTCACGGTGGGGTCGTCCGAATACTCCTATCTCGCATCGACCGTACTACAGGGGGAAATAACGGACAATGGCTCAGTCTTCTGGCAGTACGGATTCGACGCATTCACTGAGTCGATAAACGAAATCATGCTAGTGGACCAGGAGATATGGGCCTCAACTGTTGGCAACGGACTCTTCTCGTACAATCTAACCCAGAGGTCACTCCGACCAACTCCTCCCGCCCTCCACAATCAGATGGACGGACTATTTGTCGATGGGGAGCAGATGTTCGTTGGCCTGATGGGATGGGACGGCAGCTCAGCCGGATTCCAGACCTTCGACCCCAGCTCACGAACATGGGGCCAAGGAAGCCTCCTGGCGGGTCTACCTAGCAACATCGTCACCGACTTCGTCCAGTTTGGGGAGCACGTACTGATTTCCACTCACGGTGGAATCGGCCTTTGGAACCAAACAAAGTACGACTGGGACGACCCAATAACCACTGTAGACGGCCTGCCGACACCGATTTCTAACCACCTCTTCGTCCCACCTTCCCCCGTGCTCGGAAACGGCTCGGTTCTGGTTGGTGGCCCAACTGGCATGATTGCCCTTGACCAGAACCTCGGAATCGTGGGCACAATCGGGAGAGCAGAGGGTCTAGTCGGAGACTTCGTCTCCGGAATAGTCTACGCTGACTCCGTTTCCAGGGAGGTGAATGACACATCTACTGGTTCCATGATTACGATCCACCATGACGCTGCCCTCTTCATCTCACACAATGGACAGGGCCTGACCAGGCCGGGAGTATCTGCTTGGGACCTCGGTACGGACAGCTCTAACGGGACATACAACATTGACATGATTCCTAGCAACGACGTGAGCGCAGTGGAGGCCGACCTGTGGGGGGTCCACATAGCCACCTCTATCCAACCACTAGTTCACTGGAACGCATCTTCGATGGCTATAGAGGCCGGACCAGGGGGCATAGACCTCCAGGCTTGGCCAATCACAGAACTAACATCGGATGGAAACCACCTAGCTGCTATCTCAGCCAGCAAGATAAGCGTGGTCGAGGCAACCGGCGACCATGACGTGGTCAAGATAGGAGAGAT
This sequence comes from uncultured Candidatus Poseidoniales archaeon, assembly GCA_964588055.1. Lineage (GTDB taxonomy): Archaea > Thermoplasmatota > Poseidoniia > Poseidoniales > Thalassarchaeaceae > UBA36. The sequence goes on from CAZPNT010000041.1 coordinate 4,549, forward strand.
GGCGGGAGCCGTTTCAGGAGATGCCGATCCATGGATGGGATTAGCAGTAATCGGAGAAGACGGACTCCACATATACAAGCCGATGGAGACTCTGAGGGAGATTCCTAGGGAGAATCAGCGGAGAGCATTCCCGTTGACGGCAATTTTCGCTGATAGGACCATGGACATAACCGACAGCACCAGGCCCGGGATGCAGACGGTATTTGCATCCCATGAGAGCCCAATCACAATTCCACTAGACCAGAACCAGGCCAACTCTTCCGAGATTCTACTATACCCCGGGGCACTCACCTTCTCTTCTCCAGAGAGCGGATCGTGGGTCTGGGCCAGGTCAACGAGCCTCAATTACACAGGAAGCTGGGGTCTAGCTTCCCTTGACCATGGAATCGAGGAGGCTTTCCAGAGCGCCATTTTCAATACCCAACCAGGATCCCTCTCCTCGACGGTGCACCTACAGATGCAATCGCCTTCTGATGGCAAGCTCAAGATCAGGATCACGTACGACTGGGAGAGGCTAGAGGCCCCCACGGTGATGACCAGCCTCTATGACAGGCCCAATGACGGAGGGGGCGTGCTTCACGCATCATGGATGCCTGCCCAGGACTCCGCCTGGTCCGCCTACAGGGTGTATCTCTGGGATTCCACGGACAACCCAGATTGGAACCCAGCGAAGGAGGACCTCGGTGCCCTCCCCTCATACCAACGAATCCCCTATTGGGCGCAGACCACCACTGTCTTCCACTCCGGAAACAGCAATGGCTCCGAGGTCCCCCTATCCGATCAGAGGCAGTACAGAGCAGCAATAGCGATAGAGTATCCAGACGGAAGCCTCGGTGATCCTGTTTCATGGGAAGGGAACGCGACCCCTACCGATGAGATACCATCTCCACCAGAATGGCTGGACGTCCAACCAGTGTCTGGAGGGATCCCCGGGACCGTGACAGCCGAGTGGTCCGCCTGCCAGGAGCTAGACCCCCAACTTACCAGAATATGGGCGGTCCAGCAGGAGATAACTAACGCACTAGCACTTTCCAACCCGATGGACTTCGTGTTCGCTGCTGGGAACTCTACCATCTTGGAATTGGATGGAAACGTTCCTTACTGGTTCGCAGTCGTCTGCGTAGACGAATCCGGGCAGTTCGACCCGTCCAACGCAACCGTCGTGGGTCCCGTTGTGACTGCAGGGGGCCTCAATGACGGGATAGCCCCTGCACCAATTACGGGGACATCTGCGAACGACGCACCCAACGATGAGGGCAGTCGCATTATCGTGAGCTGGGAGCCAAACCAGGAGGCCGACTGTTCTTACCACGTCATCTACATTCTCCCTGCATCCGGATGGACCGCACCGACCTCTGTGGATGGCTGGCCGGTGGCCGAGATCGTTCCCGACTGCACCACGAGCGAGGTAGTCATAGACTCAATCGGAAACTCCACTTTGGAGAATGACATAGTCTACTGGATAGGAGTAGTGGCCGTGGACGACTGGGGCAATCAGAACTTCGATGACGTCCTAGTCGTAGAAACAGCGAGCTACTCCGAGCTAGACTCGACCGAATTCTACCCACCGGATGCAGTCTCTGGCCTGCAGGCCTGGGACCACCCTGAAGACGATGGGACGGCAATCGATGTGAGTTGGGACAGGACGATGGCAGAGGACTTCAGCCACTACACCGTTTGGGCATCCGACTTCCCACTGGATGACCTGGTCGATGTGCATGAGGCATGCGAGGCCAGTGGCAACTGCAACACCATGAGAATCGACCAGAGGCAGATAGGAAACTCCCCCAGATTGGATGTTACTCTGACTACGGCACTCTATGGTACAGAGCCAGACTCGCTAACCCCGTCGGGGATATTGCCGGATGTCCCCCTCTATGTCACGGTCACTATTCACGACATCGCGGGCAATGCTTTACTCTCCGGGCTAAGCGATCACTTGGCCCTGGTTACTCCAATAGACAACAGGGGTGACATGTTCCCCCCCGACAGGCTCGCAGCACCAGGCTTGGAGGACAGGTCACCTGACTCCGGTGACGGCGTTTTCGTAACGTTCCCCGCGAGCACTGCTCCGGACATCGGAGAATACCAAGTGTTCGCCGTCGCTGGGGCTCCATTCGACAGCACGGAGGGGCTCGAGCCGGCATTGACCCTCGATAGGACCCAGTTGGGACAGGCTCTGCTGGAGGCAGTATCTGGGGGAGAGCCCATCCAACCAGACGTCCCACTCTGGGTCGCAGTGGTCCCGGTCGACACGTCAGGAAACGCTTGGACGGACAATCTTGAGACCTCAATGATTAGCCCAGTGGACGAGAACTCCCAGGACCCCGGGATGCACCTGCCCGAGGTCTCAGAGATTATGGCATACTGGGACTCAACCGGTAGCCGTATCGAGGTGCTGTGGGCAGAGTCTGAAGACCCCCAGGTGAAATCTTACACGATATACGCTAGCACCATGCAGTTCTCCGACACCAGGGACGCTATACCGGTGTCTTCCTCGATTACTTCCACAAACACATCCTTCGACTCCCTTGGTCCCACCCCCGTTATCTCATCGACCTCATACTGGATTTCAGTGGTCGCATTCGATGGAGACGTTCACAGGCTCGCTGTAGACTCAATCAGGGTCTACCCCCTGTCCGAGATGTCCCCGGGCGGTTCCGGGGGCGGAGCAGGGCCCGGAGGAGACTCGTGGTTCGACCAGCTCGTGGACGGTGATCTGAACACAGTTATCCTGATGGTATCCGCTTTGATGGTCATTCTAGGTGCCGCCCTAATCATCAGGCCTAGGGAGAGAGCAGCTCCGCAACCCTGGGAGATGGGTACTCAGGAGGTAGAGTTGGAGGAGGAGCTGACCAGGGAGGCTATGGGCATATCGGAGGAGGAGGAGATTGCTTCGAGTTCGACACTAAGCCAAACGGATAGCATTTCCGAGGACCTAGTAGAAGAGGGGGAAGAAGCCACTACCGAAGAACCCCAACTGGACGAGTCGTGGGAGCCCGATGACTCTGTGGGAGAGCTCCTGACCACTGAAACCGAGGAGATCGGTCTAGAGGGCCTCAACGACCTGGCAGACGAGCTCGAAGAGGACGACGACGATATCGACGTGTCATTCCTGGATGATGTCCTGGATGACAATTGAGACAGTCTACTAGACCGTAGCCTTGAAGGACAATCCTCCACTGGTTGGAATGAGCGTTATGCCGGTATGCAGGATGTGCAAGCAGAACTACCCTCAGTCCCAGTTCATCACGGGGAACGGGCCTAGGTACCAGGTCTGCGCAAGGTGTGGAGTTGAGCATGGCCTGGCAGACCCAGAAGACACCCCGCAACTATACTCGGACGAGGTTCTAAATGCCAGGCTTTCCCTGTACACCAGACGACACCTTCCTTGGGTTTCGGTGCTAATGGGGTGGCTCCTCTTCTTGTCGATTGGGAGGGGAATCGAGCTCTGGTCCGGACTTTTCTTCGTGATCTTGGCGGTTTCTTCTTTGATTGTCCCTGTTCTTCACTTCATGGGGTCGACGAGGTTCCTCGCCGAATTATCAAAGATTACCCCGTGAAACCATCGCGGGAACCCTTGAAATACGTAACATGCCTCTCCAAGACCAGAGGGAACAGAGGGTTCCCTGAGAAAGCCAGTGAGATTGGATGTTTAGAAAAGGAGGAGTCAGGACAGAATTACGAGAGTTCGGAAATACCTGGGATTGCGCTCAGTGTAGCGTTATTGCAGTGTCCGGACACGTGTCTAGACTCGCTCTAAGCAACCATCCAACCCAATCTGGATAAAATGGAAAATTAGGAAGTGAATTTACAAATGTACAATCAGAAGAAAGCCAGTTTGTTAACAGCCCTGCTCTTGGTGCTCATGGCCGGTTCAACCGGCGTAGGAGCCGATGGATCAGACCCCCTTGACCCCTCCGACGGAGGAGCCGACTGGGATGGGGACGGTTTGACCAATGCGGAGGAGCAAGCAGCTGGGACAGACATGAACAACGCAGACACCGACAACGACGGTATGCCAGACGGTTGGGAGGTCAACTACGGACTAAACCCCAACTCCGCCAGTGACAGCAGTGCCGATCCAGATGGGGATGGCCTCGACAACCTGGAGGAGTACCAAGCAGGTACCAACCCGAACAACGCAGACACCGACGGTGACGGGACGTCCGACGCGAACGACCCCTATCCAAACGATCCCAACGATGGAGCCGCATCCGACTCGGATGGCGACGGGATACCCGACGCATACGATCCAGACTTCCAAGGTGACGGAACCGGAGACGGTGGCACCGAGGGTGGTGGAGAAGGAGAGGACGGCCAGGGCCAGGGCCAGGGCCAGGGCCAGGGCCAAGGTCAGGGC
>CAZPNT010000042.1:0-8890 GCA_964588055.1 uncultured Candidatus Poseidoniales archaeon
ATCGAAAAAAACACTGCTAGGAATAGATCAAATGGGCAAGAGTTCGACTTCATAGGAGTAAAGAAGACTGGTGGTCCGGCTCCGTACGGCATGCCACTGATTCCATTCACAGTTAACGGGGGAACGATAGAAGCGCTTCCTGATTTTATGGATTGGTACACATTCTGCGGGTAGGTGAGAAATTTGATTCAATTCTGGTTCCTTTGGATTTTCATCGCGGTCGTTGTGGTTATCGTTGCCTTCACCCTAAGAAGAGAGAGGGATGATCTGCCCCGGAAGGATATCCTGAGGGCAGTGGAGACAAATGCTGGAAGCATGGGTTTGGCGGAGAAGCTTTTCCTGTGGGCTTTCTCATGGCTAGATACAAGATTCAGGATTCAAGATTACTGGGGGATGAGCAAGGACTCTTACTATAGCATGCACAGGCAGATGCCACTGACCCACGCCGAGAAGTACAAACTTAGGATAATCTGGTATTGGTACCCCCTCTACTGCTTGGGGGGGATTTCCTTCCTAGCATTCATCATCCTAGTGATCACTGGCACGATTCTCGGATTCTACTATGTGCCGGGAGGTGACTTGGACTCGGATCCAACACCAGCCTATGCATCAATGGAGTTCATAATGTTGGAGTTGCCATTCGGATACATAATCAGGTCGATTCACCATTGGGGAACTCACTTCTTCGTCGCAGCTGTATTCCTCCACATGTGCAGAGTCTACTTCACTGGGGCATACAGAAACCCCAGAGAGCTAAACTGGTTGATAGGGGTTTCTTTGATGTTCTTCTCAATATTCTTTGGTTACTCCGGATACTTGCTGCCCTGGGACAGTTTAGCCTTCGGTGCCGCCACAATAGGAATTAACATGGCCATGGCTACTCCTCTCGTAGGGGAGTGGGTGGCAAATGCTATGTTCGGAGGGACCACCCTTACCGGCCAAACAGTGGTAAGGATGTATTTCCTCCACGTTTTCGTACTTCCACTGATAGTTACGGTACTCATTCTAGCCCACCTTTTCATTGTCTGGGTCCAGGGGATTGCGGAACCGCACTGAGGTGATTAAGTGGGCATAATTGAGAGGTTTGGACGAATTGCAGACACCTATGTTACTGAGAAGGAGCAGCTTCTCGGAGCAGAAGAGGAAAGGAGAAGGGTGCATACCGGACATCCATTCTGGCCAACTGAAGTACTCAGAGACACTATCATTTTCGCAGCTATTGTGATGGTCATAGCATTCTACTCGTGGATAATCCCTCCACCTTTGCACAACGCTGCGGACCCATATGCTCAGGCTGGTTTCGTTTTCCCGGACTGGTATGTTCTATTCTCTTACGGATACCTCAGATGGGGTGAGTACTTGCCACAGTTCGACATTCCTGCGGGACCCATAGGCGAGTTCTTCGGACAGCCTATCGTGTCATGGAATGCCGGGGTTTGGGGGGCAATGATCACCGGACTACCAGTAGCAATACTAGCACTGCCGCCATTCATAATTGGGAAGAGGGAAAAGAGGGGCGTCGAAGATCCTTGGTTCGCCACAGCTGGTGCCGTCTATCTAGCACACGTTTGGTTCATTTCAGTATTCTCGATAAATATCTTCCTTGAGATGTATGGCAAGAATCGTAGCGACTACTGCTGGGCTGGTTCTCATGGGACATTCTTCTGTGGAACGCAACCCCCATGGACTGCTGACGTGTTCAATGCCGTCCCATGGATTCTTACCGGGGTGTTCATCTTCGTCTTACTATACTTCTCAGTTAGAAAGTTCCTGATAGGACCAATGGGCTCTAGATTGACCCCCGTGCTTGGTAGACAGGTAGCCGTGGGCTCGATGGTTGCCACACTACTTCTTTGCACGGTCACTTGGCCGGTATACGAGAACGGTTTCTGGAACCAGAGGGGTTTGGGGACCATGGGCTTCTGGGAGTACCAATATGATGCGAAACTGGTTGAGCTAGATGGGATCAGGGGGCAACCCGGAGACACCTTGATACACGTAGAGAAGGGGCCGGTCTGGGAGGATTGGGAGGATGAGTGCATACCTTACGAACAAACAGATTCTCTGGCTGTCTGGGAAACCATGGAAGAGGGGACAGAGCATTCGGAATGGTGCATTTTACCTGCGAAGCATTGGGTTAATTGGGGCATTTACCAACCAACTCGTAGCCTAATAATAGACTTCAGTGGAGTCAATGGGCATGCTGATACTCAGACTTCAAGAAACATTGGAGCCAATGACATAAACTACGAGGGTTCTGAGGATGGAAGTCCCATTTCAATCTCAGAATCCATTCAGTTTGAGGTCGAGGACTTGGGCATATCCATGGTGCCAACGGACATAGGTTGCAACTTCAGGACGACTGTCAGAAATGCTGGCGTCCACTCGCAAACCCTCTCATTAACTGATGATGCGGGGGCGGAAATATGGTCTAATACCGGTTCTACCTGCGAGTCTGGGACAATTTACCTTGATTCAGGGCGATCCTACACAATTTCATTCACTACCTTGTCAGAGGGAGTAAATGACACTGTCACAATGATTTCGGACTTCTCAGCTGTTGCTTACCAGCCCTTGCTACTCAACGAAGACGGTACCGCAGTCATCAGGTCTGAAGTCAGCCTTAGCGATGAAGAGCTCGCAGATATGTCAATTACGAACCCAACTCACAAGAAGAACCCCAAGAGCCTAGATGCCAAGCTAATCTACTCTATGTTCATCCCATGCCTAGGAGTCGGGGCTCTTGTTTTCATTATGCTAAGGAGTATGGCACGCGGCTACGAGTGGGAGATGAACAAGTGCTACGGATGTGACTTGTGCGACGATGCGTGTCCCGTGAGACTGTTCAACGCAGGAGACAAACTCAACATTATTTACAACACCTGGAACAACGAAGACGACGGAGTGCCTCTTTACTCGTGCTTGACTTGCACCGCCTGCACCAATGCCTGCCCTCAATTGGTTGACTACGACTCATACATTGACATCAGAAGGAACCTAGTTGTCGGAGGCCCACCGGCTACAGAGATACCCCATACAGTGCTTCAAGCAGTTCTCGCTGCGGAAGCAGAAGAAGACGCCGACGACTCATTCATCCCAGTCGAAGAGTATCCCCTAGACTCCAGCATAGGATACTATCCAGGATGTGTTGACTACATCGACCAAGAGATGGTATTCAGCCACGTGAACAAGGGCACTATGGATCTTGGGGACGCTACCACATCTGCGTTCACCATTTTCGAAGAGATGGGTGAGGACGTGACTTACCTAGGTCGAGACTTCCTGAAGTGCTGTGGACATGACCAGAAGTGGCAAGGAATGAACGAAGTCTTTGAGAAGTTGAAGACATACAACCAGAAGAAACTTGGCGAAAGCGGGATAGAGACGCTAGTGACGTCTTGTGCAGAGTGCTTCAGAACCTTCGCTTTGGACTACGAACTAGACGACATGAAGGTCATGCATACCACAGAGTTCCTAGTCGAGAAGGGCTTCGACATGGGTTTGAAGTCAAATGACGAGGTGACTGTGACCTATCACGACCCTTGCAGGTTAGGCAGGCAGATGAACATCTACGACGAGCCAAGAGACCTAGTTGGGTCGGTAGAGGGAGTGAACCTAGTGGAGATGGAACATACAGGGGAGGATGCTCTTTGCTGCGGCGTCTCCAGCATGATGTCTTGCAACGAGAACAGCAGAGCCCTGAGGGTGCAAAGATTCGACGAAGTCAGGGCCACAGGAGCTGACATCATGCTTACATCTTGTCCGAAATGCGTTGCCCATTTCGAGTGCCTCAAGTTCGAGGGTGATCCGCGACATGACTTCGAGATACTGGACGTAGTGAGCTTCCTGGCTAGGCAGATAGAAGAGTCTCGAGGCTAGAGAGCATGACGAAAATCAGTGACGTCCTGAAGATGAGGGCTATTGAGCAGTCTAGAATCAGGAAACAGCTGAATTCAATGAGGGCCGAGGAAGAGGCACTCTTGAAAGGGGGGGAGGACGCAGTTGCTTGGGTCAAGGAAGAGATGTGCATTGGATGCGATCAGTGCACCATAGTTTGCGATGATGATGCGATTGAGTTGTACGATACCCCACTGGCCAGCCCGATAATGGACATTGATGTAAACAGAAAGGCAAGGATTCTGAGAGACCCTTGCACTGGATGCAAGCTTTGTGTACTTGCATGTCCAACAGATGCGATAATAATGATCGATAGGTGATTAGATGGGGAAGGATGATCCTGTCAGGTTTGGTGCAGAGTTTGGACCACATAGAACAAAGAGGGCCAGTGGAGTTTCATTGTCTACGTTCAAGACTCTTGTTTGGGTTTCCAATCTCGGTGGACTATTCCTATTCGCCATAGGGATGGAGTTGATGATTAGAGGGTCATTCTGGTTTGGGATAGCCTGTATCATTATTGGCGTGGCGATTGCACTTTTCCCATCAAACTATGAGATAGTAGGAATGGAAGAGTTGGGGGAAGAATGGTTCGAGAAGGAAGGCACATAGAAAGTAAAGGGACGTCTTTCCAAGAATTGGTCTGGAGTGAAATAAAGAAGATTCCCTCGGGTAAAACCAGGACATACAAGGAGATTGCAGTTGCGATCGGGAAACCTGGGTCCTCTAGAGCTGTGGCTAATGCATGTGCTGCCAATCCCTTTCCCATCTCTGTCCCATGTCACAGAGTGATTCGCTCTGATGGCAGTCACGGGGGCTATAGCGGACCTGGGGGATCCTCATTCAAGAGTACCTTGATTTCTGAAGAAAGGAGATTCTTTGGCTAGAAGTACTTGATGAATATGGCGAAAGATGCTATCGAAGCAACAGCCCAGATGAACAAGTAAGTGCTCTGTCCAAGAGGGGATTCCCACAGATCTGATTCTTGTTCCCCCATATTCTCATTCCCGGGATTTGAAATTAGAATGTAAACATGACGGGAGTCAAATCACAGGAATGGCCAAAGTATGACTAGCCCACAAAGTGGAAGAAGAACCATGGTGGCATTGTCATCGATTACGTTGGTCTTTGGCAATTCACCAATAACGGTCAAAGGGGCCAACAAAGTTGCTACAATTAGATCTGTTCCAATCCAGAAATGACAACCCAGCCACACCGAATAAGAAACTATTAGCCCGACAATAATTGCTGACCGTAAGTCCTTCATCTTCCTCTTTACCTCCCCCATTACGGGGTCAACAAGAGTCATGCCTAGGATAATTGGGGCACCGTATAACCCGGCTTCCATGCCATCACCATCTTCGCTAGGAGATATTAGTAGGGCCAATGCTACTGCAAGAGCACCCCAAGCTAGTGCAGAAATCTGATTGGACTCATATTCCCTCTGGCCCACAATAACAATTCCCGTCCTAAGGCGAATTGCCTCTATAGCAAGAATTAGCAGACATAAAGCGCTAACGAATTCCCTTGGCTCAAGAGAAAAGAAAGAAGAAATATCCTCTCCATGGACGTAGTATAGGTATGGAATAGATGCCATCGAGATATGAGTGACACGTCTGAAAGCGTGCCCTCCAAAACCACCAATTGAGTGATCTACGTGGTCAATGAATACATCATTCTCATCGGATGACAAATCACAAACCACCATTGCCAATGGATGAAACCACTATTCCAATGGCTTCACTCACAGTTATAGAACCGTCAGATAGTTCCGAGAGGATTTTGTCTATTTCAGGATGAGACACTAGAACAGAGTCCCATTCGGAAATCAACCTCTCCATCATCATCATCTTTCCTCGCTTAGTCTGAGGTTTGCAGTTATCAATAATGTCAATCAAATCCTGGATGCCTTTTCCCTCTGTAGCAGAAACTAGCACAACCTCACGATCATCATCGCCAACAAGACTTAGTGATGATCGAATATTCTGTGCGGCCGAAGAAGCTCCTGGGAGGTCTGCTTTGTTTACAGCAATTACATCTGCCAACTCCAGAATTCCAGCCTTCTCTGCTTGGATAATGTCCCCTCTATCAGGCCCATCTACAAGTAGTAGACGATCGACCAAGGCGGCGATTCTGAACTCGGCTTGGCCGGTCCCAACAGTCTCGACTATTATACGGGTCCAACCGCATTCGGAAAGTACTCTGCATATTGGCCACAGTCTAGGAGAAATACCACCTGGAGTATTTCCCGAGGGAATAGACCTGACAAACACATTTTCCCCCGAATCACCCTCATCCATCCTAATTCTGTCTGCTAGGAAAGATCCCCCGGATACTGGTGAGGTTGGGTCTATGGCAAGGACTGCCACACGTTCTCCTGAAGCTGACCAAATCCTTACCATCTGACCAATCAGAGTTGACTTACCTGCTCCTGGGGGTCCAGTGACCCCGAGAACCCAACTTGATTCGGATTTGAAATCGTAGTCTTCTTCGGACCTAGAGATCTGAGATATCAGCCTTGACAGACTCCTTCTGTCACCCGACCGTGCTGACTCTAGTAGTTCCACTATTTCAGTCAATTCCAGTGCCACCCCGAATCGTCTCCGACCCCAACTGGATTCCCGTTTTGTATTCTCATTAATGCCTCGTTCAGGAAATCCAATACGTCAGATGTGGGCGTTCCCGGACCGAAGACAGCTCTTACACCTGCGTCGGATAGAGTTTTTACGTCTCGTTCCGGAATTATTCCGCCGGCGAAAACAATTACCCTTCCCAATTTGGCTTCTATGAGTCCCTCACAAATCTTTGGAATTAGCGAATCGTGCGCACCAGAGAGAGTGGATAGTCCCAGAACGTCTGCGTCTTCATCATTCACAATTCGCACTATCTCTTCGGGAGTCTTCCTTAGGCCCGTGTAAATTACGTCATGACCCCCATCCCTCAATGCTCTAGAGACGACCTTCGCTCCTCGGTCATGCCCATCTAGGCCGGGTTTAGCAATCACTATTCGCATGTTTCAACCGGATGCAAGTGGCAATATGACTTCAAGGAACCGGATATGCAATTCCATATTTTCTCAGGAATGCTCATGGGCGGCCTGTTCCCATTGCACGACGTGAGTGGAAACTCGGACAAGATTGAGGATCTTAGGCGTCGGAAGGCGAAGTCTCGATCTGGGGGCGGACAAAAGAGGATCTCTGCCCAACACGCAAAAGGGAAGATGACTGCAAGAGAAAGGATCGAGCAATTGCTTGATGCCGAATCGTTCACTGAGGTTGATGCCCTAGTGGAACACAGATGCAGGGACTTTGACATGGATAGAAATGTAATTCCTGGAGATGGGGTGATTTGTGGCCATGGCACTATAGAAGGTAGGCTTGTTTACTGCTTTGCCCAGGATTTCACCGTATACGGCGGTTCCCTGGGAGAGATGCACGGGCTGAAAATTTGTAAGATTCTTGACATGGCACTGAAGACTGGTGCTCCTGTAATAGGGCTGAACGACAGTGGTGGAGCTAGGATACAGGAAGGAGTAGCCAGTTTGGGTTCCTATGCGGAGATATTCTTCAGAAACGTCAGATCTAGTGGGGTAATTCCACAAATATCTGTGATAATGGGGCCATGCGCAGGAGGGGCAGTATATTCTCCAGCAATTACCGACTTCGTTGTCATGGTTGAAGAGACATCGCACATGTTCATCACTGGTCCGGAAGTAATCAAGACGGTAACGAATGAAGAGGTGGGTTTCGAAGAGCTTGGGGGAGCATCTACACATGCAACAAAATCAGGAGTAACGCACTTCACGGCTGAGGACGATGATGGAGCATTGGAAATAGTAAGAGAGTTGGTTGGACTAATTCCATCAAACAACCTAGAGATTGCACCTTCGGTTGAGACTAGTGATCCTCTCGAAAGGAAGTGCAAATCTCTGGACTCCCTTGTCCCTCGAGACCCAAGCCTACCGTACGACATGGCAGACGTGATAGTGGAGGTGCTTGACTCTGAGAGTTTTCTTGAGATACAGGAAGGTTTTGCTCCTAACGTAATTATTGGATTGGGTAGACTTGGTGGACAATCAATCGGAGTTGTGGCTAATCAGCCGATGCACCTAGCTGGATGTTTAGATATCGATGCTTCCGTGAAAGCAGCAAGATTTGTTCGCTTTTGCGATGCATTCAACATACCTCTGTTGACATTTGTTGACGTTCCTGGTTTTCTCCCAGGAGCTAGTCAAGAGTGGGGGGGAATAATCCGTCATGGTGCCAAACTTCTCTATGCCTTCGCAGAGGCAACCGTTCCTAAGATGACTGTGATTACCAGGAAGGCATATGGAGGTGCATATGATGTAATGTCATCAAAACATATTCGCGGGGATTACAACATCGCTTGGCCAACGGCCGAACTTGCTGTTATGGGTGCGAGCGGGGCGGTTCAAATTATCCACAGAAGGAGGATAGAGAGTTCCAGAAACCCAGATCAAGAGAGGCAACGACTAGTAGACGACTACGAGGAGTCATTTGCAAATCCCTACAAAGCTGCAGCATTGGGATATTTGGATGACGTGATAATGCCATCTGAGACTCGTTCTGTTCTAGTGAAAGCATTGGGGGCAATTCTTGAGAAGGAAGAGCCAAGGCCCGAAAAGAAGCATGGAAATATCCCGTTGTGAGAGAATGAGTAGACGGAAAGTAGAGCCTAAGATAATAGTCGCAGTTATTTCGGCGGCCCTACTGAGCAAGGGGCTTGGAGAGGCTATTGCACCTTCCAAGGGGAGGAGTTTTGGCAGTGACTGGGCGGTTTCTCATAGAAGGATGTCATCCAGAAACTCATCGTTGCTAAATTCTAGGTCTGGCAGAGGTCTGAGGTGAGTTGATTGGCTGAGAAGAGGAAAGTAACTGTTGATGGGGAAGAGTTCGAAGTTGAAATTCAATTCGAAAACGGTAAATGGGAGGTTTCCATACAAGGAGAAACATACCAAGTTGAAATGGACGAGGGG
>CAZPNT010000043.1:0-8875 GCA_964588055.1 uncultured Candidatus Poseidoniales archaeon
ACCTGCAATACCACTGAACCCATCCATACGGGTCCTGCTCTCGCATCCAACCCTTGGACTCCCACATCTCCAGTGGCGTCCCGCAATTCACCCCGTACCTGTTCCTCTTCCTATCGTATTCGGGATCAGCCATCATCTGGTCATCTATGCCTTCCCACCATTCTTCGAATTCCAGATGCTGGTCACTCAGGCTCTTAGAAACGACCGACGAGAAAATCGGCCTCCAGTAAGTCCCACCGAAACTCCCCTCTGAGAAAATCTCCATCGGTGTCATGTTTGGTCGGAACTCCGGCCAGTCCGGGAAGTCCATGACCTCGCCAATTTCTCTCATAATCCACCCGATTTGGAACAGGCTCAATTTCTTTACCTACCTAAATCTAAATACAATCATATGGAACTTCTCTGCTAGTGGGTCCATAGAGGCGGTCATGTGTCAAGGAATATTCTAACAGAATTCGAGAGGAGCGATGAGTATTGCATAATGAGATTTGAAGATGGGCACTCATTCCGATTAAGCTACTTGAAAATCCGCTCTAATTGCCAATGCGCCAAATGCAAGCCAAGACAAGAAAACGAGCAAAGACGAATCGAATTCGAAGAGGAGATATTGAGACTCAGATTAGAGAAGCCAAAGGCGACCCCAGTCGGCCGTTATGGGGTCCAACTAGAATGGCCAACAGGATGCTCAAGCGGAATCCACTCTTTCTCCCACCTTAGGGAGATTTGTGAGTCGCACGGCACTAAATCTGAATAGCCTCATTACGAAGGACTCAAATCCTCAGTTCCACGCCGAACAACATCGAAGTGACCGGTCTTCCGGCTCTTCGGTGGCGATAAATATGGAAGATAGAGAACCGGAGGGTGCTGGCACCGAACTGGATGAAGAGGACCAGTGGCAACTTTATGCTTCAGCTGGCTATGCTTCATCCGAGTTGGAAACCGAGGAAACCGAGAGGAAGGAAGAAACCGAAGAAATCTGGTTCGATGGAGACGATTTAGACTTCGAAGGAAGTACTGTGAATTGGGACTCTCCACCATGTCCTGCACCCTTGGGGATTGCTCACGTAATCAAGATAGGAGTCTGCAACCATTGCCTAGCCAGGGTCTCTGGAAATCTGATTAGAGGGAACTCTTTTGAATTCGGCTCCTCAATAAGGGAAGACGCATATTCCAGAGATAATGAACTGCATTCCAAGATAATTCAGGACTTCTGTCCTCTTTGCGAGAATCTGTTTGATGACATAGAAAATATCGTGGATAGGGTTCTCGAGGAACTATCTGAAACTGAATTTTTGACTATACAATTTGGAATCCATCTGCCAAAGGACCTAGTCCAGGAAGAGGATCGAATTAGAAGCAAGTACGGAGCTCCTGGTTCTTACCATCTCAAGGGAGCAATCGTTGAGTCAATACATGCTAGAATCAGTGAATTGAACGAAAAAATCCAATTCGTTAAGGAGAAGCCAGACGTTATGGTTCTGGTAGACGGACTAACTCTGAGAGTCGATGTGGATGTGAGGCCAATTTTCCTCTATGGCAGATATAGAAAAATCTCACGTGGAATTCCGCAAACTCGCTGGCCCTGTAGGGCTTGCAGAGGAAGAATCCACGGATGCGACTCTTGCGAGGGAACCGGGCTCCAATATGTCGACTCCGTCCAGGACCTGGTAGGAGAGCCGATTAGAGAGGCCTTGGGAGCAGAGGATACTTCCTTCCATGGGATGGGGAGAGAAGACATCGATGTCCGCTGCCTGGGCTCTGGACGCCCCTTCGTTTTGGAAGTAAAACGCCCCTTGAAGAGAAATCTTCCTGTGAAAGATCTGGTGGAGATGGTGAGAGGACACGCCTCTGGAAAGGTCGAGGTAGACGAGTTGAGTTGGTGCACCAGGAAAAAGGTCAATGAAGTGAAACAATCCAGGTCCGAGAAGACATACACGATTAGATTCAGGGCCGATGGGATCGGTGAGGACGAAAAAGCAGAACAAGCAATCCTTTCTCTATCCGGACAGAATATCAATCAAGATACCCCAAAGAGGGTCTCTCATAGGAGGGCTGCAAAGACAAGGAGAAGGAGAGTCACCTCAGTCGACAAGGTTAGTTTCGAGGGGGATGAGGTCGAACTCACTCTGAGGTGCGAGGCCGGGACCTATGTCAAGGAACTGATTCATTCTGATGAGGGAAGAACCACGCCCTCGGTTCAGAGCGTTCTTGGGATTGATTGTGAAGTGATTTGGCTCGACGTTCTCGAGATTCACGACGAGTGAGAAAAAAAATCGTCATCCGAGTCCTTAAGAACGCCCCACAGGTCGCCCGGATTCGCGATAATGGAGCATTGAGAACATGGTTACTAGGACAAAGGGGTCTAGACAGGGAACTCGCAGCATCCTAAGAAAGAGCAAGAGGGAGCGAAGGAGGCTCTTCATTGGCAGGACAATGCACACTTACCAGGAGGGTGACAAAGTGGCAATTGTACTCGATGGTGCTCAGCAGAAGGGGATGCCTCACAGACGCTTTCAAGGAAGGACAGGGGAAATCGCCGGTGTCCAGGGTAGGGCATATGTGGTCAGGGTCGCGGATGGGAACATGATGAAGACGGTCGTCGCAAGGCCAGAACATCTCAGACTGATAGAGTAGGTGGAAAAGTGACCGAGAGAGAATTCGTAGATTTCGCGACTGTAAGAGATAAGCTTCTGGAGGCCATAGAGCGGAGGGGAGAGATATCCTACGAGCAGACAATGGCCCTTCAGCACGCAGAGTGGAAGGCTAGCGCTAGTGGCCACCCGTCTAACGAAATAAAGACCGATCCAGCCGTCTACTCTAGCCTATTCGCCGAACTTATGGAAAATGAGAAACTAAAGCAATACCCGGAGGTCTCTTCGAAGATTGCAGAACTATCCCCCCTCACAGTCGCCGATGTCAGAGTAATTATCGCTAGTAAGAGAGTAGCAATGGATACCTCGGAAATAGAGGAAGTCATCACAGTAATCCGTCAACACGTGCTTTAGTCTGAAGGTCGAATAAAACAACTCATTCATGAGGGAGAACCATTCTCGGGAGGATGAGATTATGCAGTCCGAGGATTCTAACGAGGTCGATGGGGAGGCCAGGGAACCTTTCCATGGTGAAGCTAGGCTTAGGATCCTAGACATTCAGGAGAGGAGGCCAGTGGGTCACGAAATCCAATGCATTAGCGAGCCTTCTTTGTTCATTCTTAGAGCTAGAGTGTCCGTAGCCTCTGGTTTTTCTGTTGGTGAAACGATAGAAATCCCCTCTGAGAACGTGGGACCTCTTTCTGAAGTACGTCTCAAAGACCTGAGCGGAACTTCACAGCAGGAACTCGTCTCCTCCCTCTCCGACTCCATCATTTCCGACTCAGAAAGACACCTCTCCTTCTACAACAGTGCAGGACCGATGTCCCTCAAGTTTCACGCTTTCCAACTATTGCCTGGAATTGGCAATGCCAAGGCCATACAGATGGTTCAGAAGAGAGGGAGCTCGGGATGGAATTCCTTCGAGGATGTTGATGAGGACTGTGGGATAGAGTCTGTGAGGCTCCTAGCGGAACGCTACGTGAAGGAGATGGAGGATATAGCACAGACACCCCGCTTACTTGATTTGCTAGTCCGCGTAGAGCAGTGACATGGATAACATGGATGATCTAGACACTCGACTCTTGGTCGATCTTCTGAGAGACCATAGTAATCCCAGTAAATCGCTAGGTCAACACTATCTTGTAGATGACCAAGTGATAGATAGGACTTTGGCTTTGCCAGAGGAGTTCTCGGCAAAACTCTCTAGCGACTCTCACGTTCTCGAGGTTGGACCAGGTCCAGGTTCACTAACTCTAGCACTACTAAGAACCGAAACCATGGTCACAGCAATCGAGATTGATCAAGAATCTGTTTCTCACTTGGAAAGAGTATTTGGAAACCGGAATTTGCCTATAGTCGTAAAGGAAGCAGATGCAGTTACAGAGAAGTGGCCACGAGGCATCACCCACGTAATTTCCAATCTTCCATATCAAATATCCAGCCCAATTATCAACAGAATCACTAGTTACAACGCATCGGAGAATATCCAACTCGCAATACTCCTAGTTCAGGAGGAGTTCGCACACAGGATGGCAATGTCTTCGCCCCCTCATGACATTGGCCCGTTGGGACTCAACATCTGGCTTGACTTCGACGTATTCTTGGATAGGAGAGTCCCTCCAAGCTCGTTTACCCCATCACCGATGATTAATTCCAGGTTGGTCACCATGAAGCCAGCGAATCGGGTTGAGGTTGGAGGAATAAACAAGAGACTTTTCCGGATGATTACAAAGCATTGCTTCGCGAACAGAAGAAGGAAGTTGCGAACTCTTCTATCCAGGCCCCCTTCAAGAATTTCTAGAATAAACGGTTGGCACAAAGAGAGATGGGAGCAAGCCTCTTCAGAACTTCTTTCCTCTGAATCCACTAAGTTGGAAAAGGGATGGTCTGATCTAAGACCAGAGAACCTAGAGCCACTAGAATGGGTGACAATAGTGAGCGAACTATCCTCTAGATAGGAATCTCCGTGCATTTTGACATCGACTTGATAGAGGCCCCCCCCTTCCGAGAGTTTGCCCCGGTCGAGAAGTAGCCTGGGACAAAGGGAGGGATAATATGGCAAAGAAGGACACCTATCTCGCTCTCTTGAGAAGAGGCATAGACGAGACGACTGCTCAGATTCTGGCAGACGGAGGCATCAAGATAGGTGACCTAAAGAAGCTAGATGCTGAGACTCTGATTAACAACTACGGAATAAAGAAGGAGGTGGCAGAATCAGTCTTGGATGCTGTAAAGTCAGGACCGAGGTCATCTAGCAGGCAGAGGTTCCTGGCAGACGTTCTATCAGACGACAAGAAGAAGGTAGACAAAATCGAAGAGACCCGCTTCAAGCGAGAGCAGAAGGACATCTATGCTGAATTGCAAGAGAAGAAGGAACAACTTCGCCTTGTAAGGGTTGAGGACTTCAGAAACAAGAAGCTAGTGATGAATCGTCTGGGAAAGACGATTGAGTTGATCGTGAAGCTCGAGAACAACTTGGACGACGAGTCCAAGGATGAGCAGAGATCGAAGATAAGAGACCAATTAGAGACCCGTGGCCTAGAGGCAGCGAGGGATCACGAAATGCTCGAATTATCTGGCACACCACAGGATATTGTAGACTTCCGCAGGAAGATTGCCCCAGTCCTATGCCTGCATGCCTGTCCTCACTGCGGAGAAGAGATGGACCCCAGAGGGAGCAATATAATGGAGAGCCCATCCGATTTCTCCTTCATCTGCTGGGACTGTGAGGAGGAATTCCATGCTCCGATGGCTCAGTCCGTGGAAGTTAGACTGAACAACGGCTCCAGGATTTCAATTGACCCTAATATCAAACCTAGACGCCCAGTAGTAAAGCCTCCTCTAAAGGACCAGTCAAGCTCAATCACCGATCTAATGATGAGAGACTTGGAGTCTGCAGGAGCGTCTGCAGATGAATTGGAAGCTGCACTGGAATCCAGCACCCTCTCGGGGGTTCTGATGAGTATCGATGAGTGGATTGATCAGACGATTGCTGCAAAGGGATACATCCAGGCCCAAGAGGATAGAGAAGAATTCATCATCGCAACGGGTGCAGGGGCTACAAAGTTCAACAAGTGGATGAAGAAAGCTGGATTGAGATTCAACAAGCAGACTGGAAGATGGACAAGATGGGAGGACCGGTGAATTCGGGATGTCCGACTTCCTAGTCTCCCTAACTGTTTCAATTCTTGGAATTTCTGTAATGTCTTGGTGGTTGTACACTAGGGTGTCTCAGAAGCTTACTGAGGTAGAGGAGAGAAATAACTGGGGGGGAGAGAAACGGACATAGTGAATCCTCACTTATTCGTTAATTGCCGCAGTCCATCTCTCTGAATGGGGTATTCCGACGATTTCGATATGACATGCAAGAACGCCCCTTTGACCCTTCAAGGATCTCCTTAAGTCAATTAGGTCGTCAAGGCAGCAAGGACAATGAGGATTGCTGGGCCTGATCCAAAGCTCTACTATCCCTGAATCGTCAATCTCTACTCCCTTTAGTATTGAGGGATCGACAACAGGCTTTCCATGGGGGTCACTTCGTTTTCTGAGCACTCTAGCTACGGACCTGTGTAGAGAACTCGCCTCCTCACTCATGATTTGCTCAGGCAGGAATCTGGAAATAGGACTAACTGAGAGTTTTGGTCTTCACCATTGAATCAATTTGGGTAGCCTCTCGCCAGACGTAAGGCACTCCATGCCATCCGAAACCCTTGCCCAGGTGTCTTCAATCCCTATGGCACCATCTCTGTGGACCAACTTTGGCTCAATTGCCATCGTACCTCCAATTTCAAGCGGACGTTCGAATCCATTTGCTACAACAGGAGTCTCATCTAGCTCTAATCCGACCGAGTGCCCCAGGAATCTCGCCTGCTCGGGTTTTATCCCCATCAGATTGTCCTCTCGGCCCATTTCTCTAGCAGCCTGCATCCCAATTTTCCAAGCTTCTGAACAATTGGCACCACTGCCTAATTTCTCCCTTACCAACTGGCTAATCTCAACCATATCATCCAATCTGCTCATCCATTCTTCGTCTAGCCTCCCAGAACAGAATATCCTAGTGCAATCGGAAACGTATCCTCTATGCACATGCACGATATCGACCAGAACCGGCTCATCCTCTCGAACCTTGGCGAATCCAGCTCCAAGGGAGGACATCGGACTCGCTCCAATTCCCCCTACTGCTGAGTCGAAATACGAGGGAACTCCTCCCGACCTTCCTGAGGCAATCACAACTCTATCGCAGTCCATGGGCCACTTCCTCATTCGAATTCTTCCACCGAAACCCGACGATCTGCTCACTTCTTCAGCAACTCCAGCCATTTCCAACTCTGTTTTTCCAAGACCACCTGAGTCTCGGATTGCTTTGAACATTGAGAAGTTGATTTCACCGCTTTCCTTGATCATCGACAACTCCCAATCGGATTTTCTTTCCCTTAATCTATACAGGATTTCAGTGCAATCATGGGGCTCTCCAGCCAGATTCCCAAACCTATCGCTAATGAAACCCCATCGGTTTTGTGGTATCTTTCCGGATGACATAGCCGGAGTCATGGTACATCCTGACCTAGTTAGCATCTGTGACAAATCCCCCATCTTCGGATGCTTCTCTGTTACATGGGGGCAGTCATCGCCCCCACTCTCGAAGGTGGCCCTTTTCACAGATCTACGTACCCAGTGTCGTGCTTGGATTTCCGAACCCTCTGATCCTATCAGAAATGCCGAGTTCTGTCGTCCTCCAGTAAGCCAATACAACTCTACAGGATCTTCGATAAATGCAGACTCTATCCCTTTATCCGCCAAGGATAAAGACAACCTCTTCTGTCTGTTTTCGAGCTCTGATACGGGGACCCTCCAATCGTCACCATCAGGCCCGGCCAATGTCGATGTGTCCCATTCCACGAATCGTCTTGGACGGCCACAACGGAAAGCAGTTTTGGGTGAATAGTAAACAGATTGGTATCCACAACGGCCAAAGCCATACCCTCGGTCGAGGAACCGTGGAAGGGGTCCTCACCCTCGACGATGTCGACCCTCGGGGACGTACAGTTCTGTACAGAGTAGACGTCAACTCACCGCTGGAACCTTCCACAGGAAGGCTGCTTGACGATGGAAGACTGAAAGCCATCATACCAACTCTGGAAGCCCTATCTTCATCCCGTGTGGTAATCATGGGACACCAGTCTAGGCCAGGTAAGTCCGACTTTACCAGTATGGAAAGACATTGTAAACGCCTCTCTAATATTCTTAGTAAACCAATTAAATTCGTCCCAGACATATGTGGTGATGAAGCAATTGGAGCGATAAAGTCCCTCTCCGATGGTGACATGATATTCTTAGACAACGTAAGGATGAATGAGGAGGAGTACGGGTTAAAGTATGCTTCAAACAAAGAAACTGAAGATACTTCAATCGTCTCTCGGCTATCCTCCGTTTCGGAACTTTTTGTCACTGATGCATTCGCAGCTGCTCACCGTAGATCCCCAACGCTGACCGGATTCACCAACTGCATGCCTTGTGTGGCCGGAACCCTGATGGAGAAGGAGATTCGTAATCTGAGGACTGCATTGAGGAACCCTCCCAGCCCATATCTGGCCATTCTTGGAGGGGCAAAATGCGATGATTCGGTAAGGGTTGCATTGAACCTAATCTCCAGGGGCCAGGTGGATAAGATTGCATTCGTAGGGGTGACAGGGAATCTAATGCTATGGGTGGCAGGAAATGACATCGGAGATAGGAACAAGGAATTTATTCGTTCCACTCTTGGCAATGATTTCGATAAAGCCTGGGAATTTGGTCAGAAGTTATATTCAGAAAACCCCGAGAAGATGCTACTTCCAATTGACGTGGCCGTTGAATCAGAGGGAATTAGGAGGCCGATATCAGTCTCGGACCTACCAACGGAGGATCCGATCTACGACATCGGCCTCCAGACTCTCGCATCCCTAAAGCCCCTCGTTGAGAGTGCCGGTTGCATTCTCTGGAACGGCCCAGCTTCTTATTTCGAACTTCCAGATTTCGCATTTGGAACCATCGAGATACTCAACATGTGCACTGAGACAGATGCAATGACCATTATTGGCGGAGGCCATACCAGCGCACTGGTAAACAGTCGTGGAGCTTCTTCCATGGTCTCACACAACAGCACTGGAGGGGGATCGACAATGAGCTTCCTATCGGGAGAACCAATGCCAGTAGTCGCGTCTCTGAAGGAATCGTTCAGAAAGTTCGGCGAAACTCCCGAAAATTAGGCATACAAGCCCTGGAGCCACTGGGGAGATTCGAAC
>CAZPNT010000044.1:0-8814 GCA_964588055.1 uncultured Candidatus Poseidoniales archaeon
ACCCCCAAGAGAGGTACATTCCATCAGGAACTGTGGCTAGGCCATCCCCGCTCCACTTACCTGAGACGTAGTAAGTTGTCAAGCCGTTCCCGTCTCGGTCCCCGAAGTCGCATGCATCCCTCCATACCGTCTCGTATATTTCGTCCAAATCCCATTCGGAGCAGTCTGGCAGCTCGGGCTCACCCTCTGTGTCTGGATTCCATTCGACATGGTTGTCCCACCACTCCCCCGAGTACTCGAAATCGATCCAGCTCGCTTCGAAGAAAGCCCTGCCCTCCCACGACTTGTTGCCGGAGAATGACCTATCTGCGTCGTTCCAGTCTATGTCGCTCTCTGGCACGAAGGTGCTTGCTCCGGGGAATATGCTGGAGTCCCAGTCAGGCGTGCCGTACTTTCTTTCCTGCCCCAAGGGGTATCCGTCACCGTCATTATCCTGGCTGTCTCCATCATTGTCTATGGGTTCGAAGGACTCCCTCACGGAGTCGACGTAGAAGGATAGAAGCAGCACCATCAGGAGAGCGCCCACCCCCAACACAACCCACGTGGATATCCTGTGCCGGAGTTGCCTCATTGTTAGCTCTACTATTGCTCCTGCCTTCCTGTCCAACCTTGTCCAGACGGTTTCGGAAAGCGCTAGTCCCTTCTTGTCCATCATTGGCCCTCCTTGATTAAGTAGCTAAGTAGGGACTCCAGGTTGTCATCCGGATTCTCGATGCTGGTGATCTTCTGATTCGATTTCACCACTATGGAAGGCAGAACGGAGTGTGCTGCGGATAGGTTGTTGGTGTGAATCTCGAGTTGTCCTTCCCTTGGGAATCTGACCCCGAAAACGGGATCCTGGGAGATGAATAGGGTTGCCAGGCTCCTTGGGTCCTCGCAGTTGATGAGTATTCTATGAGGGTGCTTGTCGAGTAGGTCACGTATTGCATGCAGGTTCCCTATAGCGAGCAATCGGCCATTGTGGAGTATCACTATCTGCTCAGTAATCCTCTCTATCTCCTCGAGAATATGGCTTGAAACCAAGATGGTCTTGCCTTGTTCCCCCATTTCGCGGATTACGCTCATTATGCTCGTTCTTGCCAGAGGGTCACACCCATGCAGGGGCTCGTCCAAGATGATTAGGTCTGGATCATGGACAAGCGCATGGGCGATCTTGACCCTCTGTCTCATACCCTTGCTGAACTTTCCAAGCTCCTTATGCATCACATCGGATAGCCCTACGAAATCCAGCACGTGAGAGGACCGTTCTGTGGCCTCCTCCCTGGTCATCCCATGCAGCCTGGCAAGAGTTGACACAAAGTCCAGAGCAGTCATCCATTCGTACAGCTTCTCGGACTCGCTGACGTAACCTACCCTCCTGTAGGGGGAGGTGTTTGTCCAGGGATCTACGCCGAAGAGCCTGACTGAGCCTTGGCTGGGCTTTATCCTGCCCATCATGAGTTTGAACAGGGTCGACTTGCCAGCCCCGTTTGGACCTAGGACCCCTGTCACCCCGCCGTCAATGGCCAGTGAAAGGTCGTTGATCCCAATTACCTGCCCGTACCACTTTGAGGCCTGATCTATTAGCACGGCTGGAGGTTCCTGAGGCTCCATCGTCATTCTCTGGTCACCTCCAGTGAAGTTACTCTGGAGACGAGCAGCCAGATTGCCAAGGAGTTCATGGCCAATATGGAAACTGCGGATATCGAGACAGGGTGTTCGTAATTGGAGGGAATTCCAAGAAGAAACTGTCCTAAGTGGGCCAAGCAGTCGTAGGGGCTCATTGCATACATGAACGTGGTTTCGAACTGGAGTTCAACAAGCAGAGAGACCAGCTTTGTCCCATAGATTATGCTCAGGAATCCGATAGCTGCGAAGAAGCGGCTTCTGCTAATGCTGGAAAGGGCCAAGCCTATCGAGGTGTATGTTATTACGAGAATGGTGCCAGCCAGCACCCCTCCGAGGAAAATCGGGAGAGTGTCAGCCAGATATGCCCAACCCTCGGCCTTGAAGACTATGGCGCTGGTGTAGTATGCGAAGTAAGAGAATACGATAACGAATCCCAGAATTACTGCTACGCTGAGATACTTCATTGCGGTGTAGTCTAGCCTTGAGATAGGCCTTGAGAAGTAAATCGCGCTGGTTCCGTGCTGCCTATCGTCCGATATCATTCCGCCGACAACTATGGCGGTGAGAAGGGGCCACATGCACAGGTTCCTTGGGAAGTATCCCAACACCTGGCCCCACAGGTTGTATCTATTCACCCCCCACATCTTCTCGAAGAAACCACCCTGGTCCCCAATTAGGGATGACAAGAAGAGCATGGGTATGGGAGTCAGTGAGGCGAGGAAGATTACGAAGATGAGGAGCCTGACCATTGGATGGTACTGCCTGTGCCCTTTGCTGGTGAATACCCCGTATACGTGGTGTCTGAATATGGCATAGTTCCTCATCCATCTGGGTCCTAGCTCTCCATCCCATGGACGGTACTTCTGCTCGAAAATCTGTCCCAGAGAAGCTTGTGACTTGGCTACTACTGCAGTTGCTTCATCGTCTCCGTCTCCGGAGCCGAAAGCTGCCTCCATCCGAGTAGAGCCGCCGCCTAGTTCGACTTGCTCCTTTTCCACTCAATCACTCCTAGTGTGCTCTGGGGTCATCAAGTCCTCAGTTCCCTTGATCTGGGCTCCTAGCTTGTCCATAACAAGTAGGAAGATGTCCTCCAGATCAGGTTCGTATTCCTTCATCTGGCGAACTTGGACGCCTGCTGAGACCGCTGCTTCAAGAATCTGATCGATTGTTTTTTCGCTTGTGATCTTCACTCTGATTACTCGTCCGAGCCGCCTTACTTCCAGTCCCGTAGATGACAGTTCATCCTCCATCTTGCTGGCCCCTCCCCAAATTATCATCTCGACCTCCTTGTCGACCTGCTCTACAAGTTCATCGATGCTTCTCTGGACCACGATTCTTCCCTTGTGAATCATCACTATAGTTTGGCATAGGTCCTGCACGTCGTCCATCACGTGGCTGCTCATCAGAACCGATCTGTTTCCTTCTTTCACTGTCTTGTTCAGGGTCTGCAGCATGAATGAGCGAGCCCTCTGGTCCAATCCATTAGTTGGCTCATCGCATATCAGTATCTCTGGGTCGTGAACCAATGCGCATGCTAACTTTGTTGCTTGGAGCATCCCCGTACTGAAGGTCTCTATCTTCCTGTACCTCTGGTCCTTTAGGCCTACGTACTCGAGAACCTCGTGCGCCCGCTGAGTCGCGTGCTTGGTGTTCATGCCGAGTAGTTCTCCGGCGTACCTCACCTGATCGACTGCGAAGAGGTTCGGATCTAGTGCGTTGTACTCTGGCATGTATCCAATCTTGGATCTAATCATCTCCCCCTGGGTCCTGATATCGTGACCAAGGACGGACCCCTCTCCAGAAGTAGTTGTGATCAGGCCCAGTAGACACTTGAAAAGTGTCGATTTTCCTGCTCCGTTAGGCCCCAGTATTCCTATGGCCCCCCTGTTAATTTCCAAATTGATATCTTCCAATGCCAAATGGGGTCCGTACATCTTCCGGAGGGCCTTTGTGGAGATGATTGGGGCCTCCCTGAGGGTTTCTTCATTGGGCATAATCTGGCTCCGACTCCCTATTGGAGTCGAGCCTTGGTGGTGTAACAATCACTTGAATGAATCCCCGGAAAGTTCCCCTCACTGGTCTTGCTTCATTGCTCCGTCCCTTACCTTGACTGCGATTCCCTTCCTCAGAAATTCCATCTCGAGGTGGGATGTCAGAGGTGTTCCGTGGGCAACGAGTGAACCGTTCGAGTCGATGACTGCGCAGGGCTGTCCCGGAATGATGTGCGAGTCTGCACCGGAGATGTACCCGTGCATAACGTTCCTACCCTTCCCCACGAATGGGATTGCATCGTCTATGATGCAGACTCTTGGAATGCCTGGGAACTCGGATTCTTCTTCCAATTTCCCGAACTCTGGTATGGGGGATCCATTGAGTTCGTTGGCTTTCGATGCTCCATGCACGGTAAGAGAAATTCCTCCATCAGTGAGCCTTGGGGAAAGGATATGCTCCCCTCCAGAGCTGACGTTGACTACCCTGTCTGTTCGGGACCTCCTGCATGACATCTCATCTGTCATCTTGCATGCATCCAATGGGTGAATTGAGCACAGCAGAGCCAGCTTGTCGACTATTGAGCACCTATCCAGCCACCCCCTTATCTCCTCTGACTCTGGAACATCCACGACGTCATCGCCAGGGGTGATTCTAGTAAGAGGCAGGTCGGATAGCCCCATCTCACCTAGTGCATCATTGATCTCCTTTTCATCCGAGATTGGTTCCCAGATCCCATCTGGTCCAGTTAGATGGCACCAGGGGGATAGATCCTCCAGGGAGAACGGTATGGGCCCAATTGGCGTGGAGATCATCACCACGGTCCTCGGCTCTCTGGCAAGGTGCTCGAGCACTGGGCCCAATGAGTTGCGCCATGGAGGCGAGGTTCCCTCGATCAACAGCAACCCCACAGGGGGGTCCGTGGTTGAGTCCCACCAAGATCCAGGTACCCTCCATCTGGTGGCAAGTAGGGCCTGGATATGGAGGATGTGTGGCCTGTACTCGATTTCCTCCCCCAGAGGCTCACCCCCTCCTCTCAGAGGATTGCTGGAGGCAATTATTCTCAGAACAGATTCACCCACTGGGCCGCCATCGGGGTTGTCCAGTTGTTCCTGCAACCATACGAAGGCTTCCCTGAGATGAGGAGAAGCATGGCTCCTCCTCTCTGCTAGCTCCCATATTGTGCCATTCCTGATTGCCTCCCTGCATCGGGCTAACTCCGCTTGGGTGACCTCTAGGTTATGCTCGGCCAGAATACTGGACCTGTCGTCATGATTCATTTCCCTGATGCTTTTCGGGGTCTTTCCGAAAAGAGCGTTTGAGTGGAACGGCCACTCTTCTAATTCGTTCAGTTTTACGGTCCCCTCGGGAGTCAGTAGTCTGTCGTCCCTTGCGAAAATCGCATATGCCGCGCTATCGAAGATATCCACTCCAAGTGCAATTGACATTGGGAACAGGAGTGGATGCCCGCAACCAAAGAAGTGCACTGGCCTATCTGGAGGAAGTGACGCCTTGGAAGCCAGGAGGATCTCGAACAGCTCCCTGTACCTCTGTTGTTCCATGAGAGGGACGATTCCCCCGATTGGATGGATGGCGAACCCCTTGCCATCTACATCTGCTGAACCCATCAGAAGAGATGATTCGTCCCTGAGATCTGCGTGAGTGCCGCCTTGTATCGGGCCGTTCAGGAGCATTTCTGGGCCTGCTGCGGACAGTGAGATCTCCGAGCGATTGGATGTCTCGGATACTGCGGCCTCCAACTCATCTCTGGACATGTCAGGCCTACCGAATACGTCGAGCATGGTGCCCACGTCGACTCCCATCCCCCTCTGGAATGAAACTATCTCCTCTGTACCGACCTCGACGTCCCCGTAAACGTAGGACTGGAAGGTACCTGAGTCCGTTACGACTGCGCCAGGGAAGTCCAGCAAGGAGTGGATTCCATCTGAGAGGGCCTGTGATCTTAGGTCCTCGTGCTTCCAGATTACGTAGGAGTTGGTGATCAGAGCCTCGATTCCGTACTTCTCCCACATCTCCCTTGGCTCGATAGTCCTGAGGTTCGGATTGATCACTGGAAGCAGCATGGGAGTAGTAACCTTCCCGTGTTTGGTGTGAAACCTTCCTATCCTTGCAGACCCATCCCTATGTGTGATCTCGAATAGGCCTAGGTCTTGTTTCCTGCAAGGTTCAGGATCGGGGCGCGCAGCCATGGCCCTTGCATGGAGTGGATGCCATCAAACCTCGGTTTGTCGGGATTCTACCCTAAGGGAGACTTCTCCGGACGACAGAGTCAGAGAGACCTCGTCCCCAGAGTTCACCCCTATGGTGGGGTCTTCATGGAAACCGTGCGCATATGGCACCCCCAATAGGGAGGCTGCAGGGAGAGTAAGGGGGCACACATCTCGGTTGACTATGGCTTTAGGTCCGAATCCAGTGTAAATCAGTCCCATTAGTACGAAGGGGGCAACCGTCGACCCAGAGCCCTTCGGGTATATCAGCACGGTATCCTTGATCGGGATACCATCGAGTGGGTGGCCTGGTTCCTCAATCATCCCTGTGTCCCTGTTTACGTATCCCAAATACGTGATCGGGACATCTGTGACTAGAGCTCTACCCGAGACTTCCCAATCTGACTGACTTGGTATCCCCTTCCCTGTGGTTGAGAATGGAGAAACCTGATGTGTCTTTGCTGTGTGCATTGGAGTCGAATGTTGTTCCCCTAATTCGGGACGAGGAGCATCGACCAGTGAATCGTCGAATGCGTGGGCCACGCATTCCATTATGGGTGCGACGCTGGTTGGAATTCTATTCAGACCGCTTGTCAGATAATGCTCAGCCTTGAGTGAGTTCGTCAGTAGGTGGTTGTACTTGGAACGGTTGTATGGTGTCACCTCTGGGCAGGTGTCCCTCAAAACCAGGGCCCCTGCCTCTTCCAGGATATCTAGAGTCCCGTCCAAGGATATCAAGTCGTAATTATGAGAGCTCATGAAGAGCCAAAGTCTCTGGTCCGGTATTGCTTCTCCGAGCTCCATCCTGGCCCTTACTGCTGCTGCTGTCTCCCTAGCCTCTCCGACACTGGCCTGTGGACATCCGATCACGACCAAATCTACCTCTCCCTTGGGGGAAAGTTCGCGATACCTAAGCTCTAGAGATTCGTCAGTAAAGGTTAGTTCGCCCTGGAATTCGTCAACATCTGGGGCATCGGGAGTAATCCCATCGGCCCACAGCATTGGGCAGCCATAATTGGCAGCAGAGGCAGTAAGTGCCTTCTTCATCTCGAAGCTTGCCCTAGGAAGCCCTACGAACCTCGGCATCAGGCCCCAGGGAAGATCCCAAGTGGGCATTATCTGCTTTCCTATCCAATCCCCTAGGATGCTCCAATCAGTGACGTTGGACATCTGTGCTTCCACATTTACCAGGATATTTGGCCTACGGTTCGAATCTATGTGCAAGCCCCACTTGGGAGCCCATCCGGTTAGTGCCGTGGCCAGAGCGGATAGCCCGGATTCCCTATTCGTGATCAGGGACGTGTAGGAGTTTGAGAAGCATACTGCGTTGGACTCCGCCCATGACCCAATGCCTTCTTGGCTCTCAATTCCTCGATCGTACGGAGTGCAGGAAAGAGTGGCCTCGATCCCCAACTCAGAGTATGCTTGGACTATCTCGAACTGTTGCTCTAGGAAGTCTGGGTAATCAATTCCCATCTCGTCCATCTTCTCGTGGTCGCAACCAGCCGAGTTCAGGGTGGTGGGGATGGAGACCACTCCCTGAGAGTCTCCGGAGAGATCCGAGAGGAACCGCCTGAGGCCATGCCCGCCTGTGATTACGCTGACCCCAGAAACGTGAGCATTGTCGGCTTGGACAAACTCCGAGGCCCCTGCTGTCGAAGCCAGATCCACCACAAGACGCGCTGCCTTCTGCTTGGTCGGCCCCATGGATCCATCAAGCATGGATATGAGCTCGGGAGGGATTTCCACGGTGCACGGTCGAGGCGCAGCACCTTGAATGCCTCGCCGCATTCTCCACTGAATAGCGGATTAGCAGCAGCCATCTTCCCGCATCGGAGCGGTGATGAAAGAAGTCTTGTCTACGTAGGGGGTATTCTGAAGCCTTTCTATCACCGAGCGAATATTTTCTGCTTTACCCTTGACCTGTAAAACGTCCACGCATGCGTGGCTATGCTTCAGGCTGCTGTGAGTGTATGATGCCACTTCGATTAATTCTGAATGGCGGAGGTCCAGTAGTCTCTGCCCGCTACCATGGTCATGTTGGTAATACACGACCAAGTGCCCTTCGATAGTCAAGTCACCTTTCATGTTCGCTAGATCCCCCCTCTGCTGCATCTCTGAGAAGAACAATGATGCGTCGCGAATGAAGCGACTACGGTTCTTATAGCCGGACTTTTTGATAAGATTGTCAAATTCTCTAGAAAAATCGTTGTCGGCGCTGAAGGAAATTATCTGTGTCATAAATCGCTGAACTGATAGTCACTAATAATAATTTTTCAGAACTTAATTAATAGTCTCAATTAAATAGATATTATTGGCCGCGCGGCTCATGAACAATAGCAGAATGGCAATTTTAGCGAGCTTGTTACTGATTTTCTCGAGCGTCGCAGGATGCCTTGAAGATGAATCGGTGGAAGAAATCGAAGACGTTATTGAAGACGTTATTGACGATTCAACGGACGAAAACAACACCGCGGTGGAAAATGGAACCACATCGGATAACGAGACTGCAGAGGTGCAGATTCTGGGCGATGTACTCGTCTCTACCTATCACGTTGAGCAGCTAGTATCCGCAGT
The DNA here is from genome assembly GCA_964588055.1 of uncultured Candidatus Poseidoniales archaeon. Lineage (GTDB taxonomy): Archaea > Thermoplasmatota > Poseidoniia > Poseidoniales > Thalassarchaeaceae > UBA36. The sequence continues at coordinate 8,403 of CAZPNT010000044.1, forward strand.
GGGCGGTGAGCATCTCAACGTGCAGATCATCAGCCCTTCGAACGTCCCAGTTCACGACTACGAGCCCTCAGCGGCAGACCTAGTCACATTGATGGGGACTGATCTGTTCTTCTACCACGGCTTGAACCTAGAACCATGGGTAGAGCAGACCCTGGAATCACTTGGTAGCGACGCGCCCTCGGCCATCCAGACTCATGCAATGCCCTCGGGAGAGGTCACACTGGACTACGGATCGATATTGATCTCAGACCTTTGCGAGCACATGTCAGAGGGCCCCTACGAAGCGGTCATGCTCGCGGACGAAGAAAGACACGCTGGAGACGTGGAGATTCATGCAGAGCATGTGGCGCATTCGCTGACAATCCCCGAGGATGATGGGGACGGCCACGATGACCATGACGACCATGACGAC
>CAZPNT010000045.1:0-8794 GCA_964588055.1 uncultured Candidatus Poseidoniales archaeon
TAGCAGCAAGGCGGGCGAAGAGGCCATTTGAGCATTGCCGGTGATAATCATGCGTCAAATGCCTCACACGCAGGGTTGATGTGTCGCCCTCCCTCGCCAGAACCAACATGGTTGATGTCGATACAGCTCTCAAGGCGAGCGCCTATTCTGGCAAGAAGGGCAGCGGGGTAAAAGGAGGTGGAAAGAAGTCCTCATCTCTGGAGCCATTCGACCCCTCATCGCACGCCGAGAAGGAGAAGGCTGACGCGGTCTCTATGTGGATCGTGATATTCTTTGGAATCACGGTGGCATTGATTATGAGATTCTACATGATGCCCGGAATGAATGGCACCAAGCAAATACTATGGCTCCTCCCTGTCCTCTTGATATCCTTACTTCGGCCTGTCCATCAGGCAGTTGTTCCATCTAGGTTCTTCGAACAATACACCACTGGAAATTGGGTCAGGTCCTCATTCCTGTATCTTTTCACATGGCTGGCACTGTCCTTCGCACTGGTGAACCCCCCTCTCGCCGACATTGCCGCACCTCATCTGGCCGGGGCAATAGACATAGCCAACACCGAGGGAATTTCTGACTCCGATATGGACGGCTCTGTCTATGAGATCAGGATTTCCCAGGACTCGATTCCCGTTTTGCTCGGACTTGCCGTAAGGGACAATGTAGATGCGGAGAACTCAACCATGAATCTTACAATTCAGAAGGTGGGCCAGATGGAGCCGATTGTCAGCGTTTCGGGTATGGTTTCTGAGATCGCATCCAATGTCTCTTCTGGCACTTCTCCATCTGACACATTCGATACCGTGGAAGATAACGGTTGGGTAAGGGGCCTGAAGAAGAATACCCTTACTGGCGGTTACTTGGGCCCCAAAGTCTCCCCACACTCGAGTGACATCTCCATGGCTTGGGACCTATGCCCAAGCGGATGCGGCCCTGGCGATTACCTGATTCACATTTCCCTGACAGAGACCAACGACATGGTCCCATGGCAGGACGGGGAAAACACTTGGGAGAGGGAGTACACCCTGAGCATACTCCAATCCTCCTCTTAGTCGCTCAGCATACCGCAGATTCTAGCCGCCATCGCGTCAAGTTGGAGGGCCTCTCCTCCTCCCTCAACCATCCTGAAGTCGCATTCAGCCATCGCTTCTGTCACTGCTAGCTTCTGAACCTCGTCAAGGAAGGTAACACTGCTTAGCTCCCTGTGTAGTTGGTTGACCAGGTCCGTTCCAGCCAGCCCGAATCTATCTAGAATCCCCCTCATCCTCCTCCTCGCAGGCTGGAAACCATCCTCTTTGCAAGCCAGGAAGAATCCATGCAACTCTTCTGGAGGGGCAGTGGCAGTTGTCTCGTACACGAGGTCCCTGGTTACGTGAGGGTCGAGTGATGCAGCCACCTGAAGGGAAGTAATGGCCTTCCTAAGATCGCCAAGACTAACATCGGCAATCGCTCGTGCAGCCTCATCCTCCAGATTTACTCCTTCGCTATTGGCCACTTCCATGACCTTCTCCAGGACCTTCTCTTTGTCTAATGGTCTGAACCTGAATACCGCGCATCGTGACTGTATTGCCTCCACTATCTTTGAGGAGTAGTTACATGAGAGAATGAATCTACAGGTCTCCGCAAACTGCTCCATGATTCTCCTCAGCGCGCCTTGGGCGTCTGAAGTGAGGGCATCAGCTTCGTCGAGGAAAATTACCTTGAAAGAGGTCCCAGGCATGGGTGCAGTTCGTGCGAATTGCTTGACCTTGGTGCGTATTGACTCCAACTTTCTCTCGTCGCTAGCATTCATCTCCAGAAGGTTGCTTCTGAAACCGTCTCCGAACACGTCTCTGGTAAGTGCCAGAGCAGCCGTCGTCTTTCCAGTCCCAGGCGGGCCGGCGAACATCAGATGAGGAAATGTTTTGGATTCTGAGTAGGCGCTCAGTCTGTCCACTACCGCCCTCTGACCTTTCATCTCGCTGACCGAACGCGGCCTATGCCTCTCAACCCACAACTCGCTCATGACGACCTAACTCGACCCGTTGGCGAGCGTCCTTGAAGGTTGGGGACGCAATCCTAGGATCAGTAACTCTCCTCTTCTGAGGGGAAGGTGCCTCCCCTGACATCTCCAATGTAATCCCTTACTGCCTTGTCAACAGCCTCGCCTACGTCAGCGTAGCGTCGAAGGAACCTAGGCGAGAAATCCTTTGTAACTCCCAGCATGTCGTGGAGGACGAGTACCTGCCCATCGCAGGAGGATCCGGCACCGATTCCTATCGTGGGGATGTCAAGTGCTTCGCTGACCTTCTTGGCCAGATTAGCGGGAATCTTCTCGAAGACTATGGAGAAGCAACCTGCCTCCTGAAGGGCCAGTGCGTCTTCCATTAGCCTGTTCGCTTCTGCCTCTTCTTTTGCTCTGACTGAGTATGTTCCGAACTTGTATATCGACTGTGGGGTTAGGCCTAGGTGCCCCATAACGGGTATACCTGCAGTCAGGATCCTCTTCACCGAGTCTACTATTTCCTTTCCTCCCTCGATTTTGACCGCATGGCCGCCGGATTCCTTCATTATCCTGATAGCGCTCTTTAGTGCAAGCTTCGAGTCTCCTTGGTAGCTCCCAAATGGCATGTCCACTACTACTAGTGCCCTATCCACGGCATTCACTACGCACTGCGCGTGATAGATCATGTGCTCCAGTGTGATGGGAACCGTAGTATCGTTTCCAGCCATCACGTTTGATGCTGAGTCCCCCACCAGTATTACGTCCACTCCAGCTCCGTCCACTAGTCTCGCCAGAGAATAGTCGTAGGCTGTGAGCATTGCGATTTTCTCGCCAGAGCGCTTCATTTCCTGCAATATGTGGGTAGTCACCTTCTTCGCCCTACTGGAAACCAATCGCTCACCCTGCAACCCCTCCAGTAGGGTCGCTGACTTCAATCACACGCCCAGAGTTTCAGCCCTCTGGTTCTATCTCTTGGGCGACCTTAAGAAACTCCTGAATGCTAATCAACCCATCTTTATCCGCGTCTCCTTCGCGGAAAACATCCCCAATCATTTGGTCCCCTCGGTGATTTCTGGTTTTCGAGATCACTATTGCGTCGTCTGGTATGTTAGGACCTCCTCCCTCGATGTATCCTAGGGACTTGAAAGCGCTGACGAACTTGTCAAGGTCCAACTCCCCAGACCCTTTCGCGTCAGCTTCGTAGAAGGCAGCAAACAATCTGCGCCTCTCGGCCTCATCTGGATTTGTCAGCATCATCTTTGTAGTCTTCCAAGGGGTGATTCGTGGCTCTCCTCGTCTCTCCCCATACCCCTTGAAGATGATGAAACCAAGAATAATTGCCACAGAGGCCCCGACTAGGGACTTTGCGCCCATCAAGTAAAGCAAGGCTCCGCCACCGAAGATGCCAAACAACTGTACAGCAGGGTACAGAGGCCACGGTGTCTTCCACTTGGGATCATACCATGCATGGGATTCGGAAGATGTACGGAGGACGATAACGCATGCATTAATCAGCATGAAGATCATTATCTTGAACCCGGATGCGAGCTCCGCCACGTCATGAACGGGTAGGAAAGTTATTGCCAGCCCCATCGCAACTCCCGTGCCAATAATCGCCCAGTGAGGAGTGCCAAATCTATGATGGACATTCTCAAGGAATTGAGGCAAGAGATTGTCCCTGGACATAGCGAAAGGGAACCTTGAGGAAGCCAGAATTCCAGCTAGGGCCATCGATGTCATCGTCACAACTGCCAGAATGGCAGCGATTTTCCCAACTGTCTCCCCTCCCACCGCATCTGCGAATATGTATACTGGGTCCTCACTAGCACCGTGATCTCCATGCATGTATTCTGAGGGTGGAACAGCAGCAGCCATTACCAGAGTTACCGAAACGTACAGCAGGCAGCTGAATAGTAGAGACAGTAGAATTCCATAGGGCAGGTTCCTCTCAGGATTCTTGATCTCGCCTCCCACTGCAGCTATCTTAGTCACACCCGCATAAGACACGAAAACAAATGCAGATGTAGCCGCAACATCCTGCCAACTTCCGAATGAATCCCTGGAAGAAACCGCTCCCCAATCTAGATCATGGGTAGCCACAGCATATGCGCACAGAGCAAATAGGTATGCAGCAGAGAACATCACAATCGGAATCTGAATCTTCTTGATTCTCTTAACCCCTAGGATGTTTATGCCAACGATGATCGCTAGAAGAAGAATTGCCGCTACTTCGATGTCAATGTCCATCCCTAGAAGATCCTCGATCACCCAAAGATAGGCCTTGAAACCAATTAATGCGAACGCAGACTTCAGCATGAAATTGGCCCATAGCCCCAGTCCAGCTATCGTACCTACCAGGCGGCCAAACGTCTTCTCGACGTAAACGTATGAGCCACCCGAGGTCGGCATTGCTGTGGATAGCTCGGACTTCGATACCGCACCAGGAATTACAATTACTGCAGCAACAAGGTATGCAAGCCAAACTCCTCCTAAGGGACTCGAACCCCCTCCAAGTTCCAACATAGCTAGAGCAGGAAGTACGAACAATCCAGAGCCTATCATGGCCGACAAGGAGATAATGATAACTGAAAACAGCCCTAACTTCCTTTCAAGTCCGTCAGAATAGACCTCGCCTGGGGTCAATGCTATTCCAACTAGGTCCTTAGGACCGTAGTGACGCATGCTTTGCCGGCCCTACCTTCCCCAGTTGAAGGTTCTGCATACCCAATGGTTAGATACTCACTCTTTGCCCACGGTCCATGACTGGCTCAATAGAGCATGGAACAGTTGCATCAGTGCATTACACAGGAACCTTCGCAGAAGGTGGCGAATTCGATAGCAGCAAGGGAAAGGATCCCTTGGTTTTCCTAGTTGGATTCAGACAGATGATTGCCGGCTTCGAGAGAGAGATTCTCGGTGCAAAGGTGGGCGAGAAGAGAGAGTTCACGCTAGCTCCAGAAGATGCTTACGGAGAAAGGAATGAGGATGCGATTCAGAAGATAGAGAGGGAAAACTTCCCAGAGGGCATGGAACTCGAGGTGGGAATGGTCGTCGGAGCACACAGTGATCAGGGTCCGATTCAGTTCACTATCATGGAGATCGATGAGGAAATGGTAACTGCCGACTTCAATCACCAGATGGCAGGAAGGACTCTCCGCTTCGAAGTTGAAGTGGTAGACATACGAGCAGCTACCGATGAAGAACTGGCCCATGGACACGTCCACGGACCTGGTGGACATCATCATTGAAAGCCTTCAGAAGAGTTATTTCCCTCTCCAATAATTCAGTCAGGATGAGGAAGCAAGCGGCGCTCGCGGTCACTCTGATGGCAATCACATCACTTACTGGATGCTTCGGCGCAGGATCAGGTCCCAGCATCTTCGGAGAAGAGGACCAGGAAGAGCCACTTCGGCTAAATCACATACAGATGAAGGGGACTCATAACTCGTATCACATTGAACCACTGGTATCTCCTACGAGGGAGTACATGTACACTCACCAACCACTCGACGTTCAAGCCTCCCAGCAGGGAGTCAGGCAGTTCGAACTCGATGTATGGTGGGATATCAGAGAGGGTCTCAGGGTATACCACAACCAGTACGACTCTGGGACAACCTGTCCAACATTCGAGGATTGCCTCGGAACGCTGCTAACCTGGTCCAACGACAATCCCTCGCATCATCCTCTGTTCATCTGGGTGGAGCCAAAGGACTGGCCAGAGCAAGCGGCAGATGTTACAACGACTCTTGAGATATCTGGCCTACTGGACGACATCGAGCAGGAAATCACAGATTTCTGGCCTCTGAACAAGACCATCACTCCCGATGACGTAAGGGGGGGAAGCGAAAACCTCCGAGATGCGATAGCAGACCATGGTTGGCCACTGCTCGAGGAGAGTAGGGGGAAGGCCGTCTTTGTATTGCTAGCAAGGGGGGAGGCGAGAGACCTGTATATCCAAGGATACCCGGGATTAGTCGGGGCTAGGATGTTTACCCTGTCGGACGAAGGGAGCACCGAGGCAGCAATATTCTCCATTACTGACCCCATAGGAAGCGGAGAGGAAATCTCGAGATTAGTCAACGAGGGTTACATCGTTCGTAGCAGGGCAGACAGTGGAGGCGAGGAGGCAGACAACAACGACACTGCTAGGAGGGATGCAGCACTTGCAGTTGGTGCCCACAGCATCTCTACGGACTATCCAGCTGAGGTCGATGGGTTGGACTACTGGGTCTCAATTCCTGAGGGGACTCCTAGCCGGTGCAACCCTATTTCCTCCCCTTCTTGGTGTAATTCTGAGAGTATCGAGAGCCTGGGCCCATGATCACGGCCTTGCAACTACCTTCAACTCTATGGCAATCGACGTGGGAAGCGCTTCCACTGCCACAGTCGTCCTCGCTGGCAGGATCTCCGAGAAGTACTCAGCATAAACCTCGTTATAACCCTCGAAGTCTCTTTCCATATCGATAAGGAAAACTAGCACGTCAACGATGTCTTCCAGACCCGCCCCATACTCTTCAAGAATCACTCTGATATTGTTAATCACTGCATGTGTTTGTGCTTTGATGTCGTATTCCAGGGGATTCCCGCTATCGTCCTTTATCGGACCTCCGGGTATTTCGTTAGTCTTAGGCATACGAGGTCCCATGCCGCTAACGAAGATCAGGTCGCCTACTCTCCGCAAGTGGGGGTAAGCCCCAACTGCAGAGGGTCCCCCCTCTGCGATGAAGGCCCCGTCCTCGCTAGTTAGCTTGCCAGCCGCCTTTCGACCGACTACCGCGCCAACAACCCCCCCCACAGGTCCACCTACTGCCACACCAGCAGCCGCCCCAAGGGCCCCTCCAGCTGATCTTGCGAGGGACTGCCCGACCTCTTCGTATACCCTCTCGACTGCTTCGGCAGGAGCAGATACGATCTCGTCTACCATCTTCTTCCTTTTCTCTTCGACCGGCATTTCTTCCTCTTCAGCCATTAGATAGCCCCCGTATCCAATACTCCTCGGTCCCCATGATAGTGCTCCACGTCATCCTCGTCGAACTCCTTGTCACCGACCGAACCAGAGGAGGGAGTCAGAACTACAACCGCCCCCCCCGATCCATGCAGGGCCTCGTATGCCAAGACCTCGCCCGTGTAGTTGTTATGCTGTCCCATTGTAGCAGACATCCACCAAGCAGGCTTGTACGCCACTACCTTCTGGACCCTAATCTGCCCATGGATCTCTCGAGAAAGCTGACTCAGGTCCTCAAGCCTACCATCATCGAAGAACTCCAGAATCTTCTTGTTCCATTCGTCATCTTTCGCAGAGTGGATCCTGTCTTCTGAGGGGTCAATGTGTTCTGTGAACATCCTGTTTGAAAGGCTGGATACGACAACCACAACGACCTTCTTTCCCTGAGCCTCTATCGCATCACGTGCAGACTTGCCCAGAACAATTGTCTCCGCCCTGTTTGCATACATGTTGCTAGATACAATGCATGCCGGAATCCTGTTATCCGGGTTCAGAAGTTTGAGGGCAACAACCGAGCCTGTGTCAATCGGAAAACCATCGTAAGAAACTGTTCTCGATTGGAGCCCCCTTGACTCGGCGGCTTCTCTAAAAGCCTCAGAAAAGTCCGTGTCCATTCTGAACTTGTATGGCATGCTACCGAGATAGTGGAAGTCGTCGTCCACATGCACCCATTCCGGTTCGGGGTGAGCCTGTATCTGGTGACCGATTATGCTGGGCCAAGTTGTAGAGTATACCAGAATCAGGTCTGCCTCGCTTTCCTCGATTCTTTTCCTGCATGTTTCGTATGCCTCTCTCAGTTTTCCATAGCCCTCACTTGCATCTGGGGACAGAAGCGGCTGTGGGTGAGGTGGGCAGTAAATGCCGAAGAGTATCTCTGGACCGGACAATCAAACACCTCAGAGGACAATTTCTCTCGTGGACTCTAATGGGTCCCACGCAGCAATCAGATTGCCCGTACCTATCACGGACTGGTAACCGTATATCTCAGCTGGGTAGTCAGGATATCCCATGGCTGCCATCATCCAAGTTAGGCCTCCCGCTTCAGTCTCAGCAATCGTCTGCTCAGTGAATTCCGGCATGATGTCGATTACCTCCCTCATCTTTCCACTCCTCATGAGGTCTACTAGTTTCATGTCCCAGACGTATTGGCTGTGATTGTATATGTGTTCCCTACTCATGTCCTCAGGCAGAGGGGACTCTGTGACGAAGTGCCTGTGGGATAGGCTGTGACTGCTGATCAGTACCACTTTCTTCCCGCTTTCCTCTATGGCCCTTGCACAAGCCACTCCAAGAGCACTGGCCTGTTCGTTCATCACTTCCGGCGAGTAGTAGTGTGCGTTGCGGTTACTACTGATAGTCACCAGCGGCTTGTCCCAGTTCGGATTCAGCATGTGACAGGAGGTTATTGTGCCGTAGTCGATCCTGAAGTCAGGATTTCGCATCATCTTTGTTATGATCCCAGAGTCTCCTGCGACCTCGCACATCTTCTCTGCCAACTCCACATCGACTGAGATGTCGTAATTGAATCGGAAGAGGTTAGGGAAAACAGGATCAACAGACTTGGACTTGAACTGAGGCAGTCCTAGGAAGTGAGTTCCGATGTACGTCTGCCAGTGAGGGGTGAAGATGACCATTGCATCGTAATCAATCGATTTCAGTTTCCTAGCTAGTCTGTTGTAACCCCATCTGAGGGTCTCCCAGCCACCTTCCGCGAAAGCCTCGTTCTGTTCCGGATTCTCCGCATAAACCACATGCGGCGGGTGCGGAGCGAGGCATCCAAGCACTATCTCTCCCTTCGCCATGTTCAT
>CAZPNT010000046.1:0-8719 GCA_964588055.1 uncultured Candidatus Poseidoniales archaeon
TGTCGGCCTGCCTCAATCCCTAGGTAGTCGGTAATCTCGTTGATGTTGTTAGTGTATGTCCTAGAACGATCAACTCCGTCGAACTCGCTGACCTTTGACAGGTTTGACCCTATGGTCGAAATGTAGTACTCACCCGTTTCAGACATGGGCCCCTGTACTGTTGCTCTACTAATCCCTGGCAGTCCCTTTAACCTCAGTTTCTTGATCTTGTCCTCCAGTTGAAGTAGAGCAGTGTATGTAGGGGGATCGGCTGCTAGGGATGCGAGATCTTCTTCCTTAGAGATACCGGGAATTATTCTAAGAGACTTTGGCCTGTCGTCATCATCGGCCTGCACATATAGCCTGAGTGCACGAGAGAGTTTGTCCCTGACCTCTGCACCTGTCATCTTCTTCAGCCTCATGTTTTTGTTATTCAACTGCAGAACTATATTCCTCTGTGCAACATCGACATCTATGGTGGCGATGTCCATAGCAGTAGTTGTCTCAATAGCTGCCGCCAAGTCTCTTACAAGCTTTTCATTGGTCCTCAGGGGCTTGCCTTTGGAATTCTTCTCGTCCATGTAAATTATCATGGTCGGGGTCTGTGGAACCTTCCTAGCGTCAACTATCTCGATAATCCTAGGAAGGCCTTGGGTCACGTTTACCGTCGCTACTCCAGCATAGTGGAATGTACGCATGGTCATTTGCGTGCCCGGTTCACCAATAGATTGGGCAGTGGTAATTCCCACGGCCTCATGTGGTACTGCTTTTGAGTCATGATAGAAACTGTTTGCAGAGTTGATTATCTTCTTTGCCTTAGCCGCAGTGACCTTCTTCTCACCCCTACTGTGAAGTCCTTGGACAAGCTGATCTATCATCCTGGGAGTCATGTTTGATCCACTTTCCTTGGCAGCGTTATTTAGCAGGACGAACAACTCGTCATCACTGTCGACATCGCGGAAAAGTTGCTTCATCTTCGATTCATAATCATAATCCTGCAATGGAAGTGAACGCTTCATTCTCCTGGTTCGGGAAACGCTTCTTCTTCGAACGATTGTCTTCTCGGAGCTTGCTGCAGAGGCCCTACTCGACTTCACGGAGCTGGCCATGACATCGTGAATTCTCTGCGATGTTCCTGAGTCGATTCCGCAAATCTGGGCAATCTGACCCGGAGATAAGCCCTTCACATCATCCCACTTGCGGTCATCTGCTAGCTTGTGCGCATATTCTTCTTCGATTCCTAGGTCCATCAACTTCTTCTTAGTTGCACTCTTGACGACCATCAGTTAGCACCTCCAAGTGCGTCGTTAAGTACCTGATCAACATCAAACGGACTACCCTTTCTGCTCCTGGCTGGGTCTGTACCATCCTCTCCGTATTCGAATTGGATGATTCGATTCGCAGTATTTCTTACAGAGGCCATGGAGTCGGATGAAACCTTGAGATCGTCCATGGCATTGATCAGCCTTCTCTGCATGTACCCGGACTTGCTCGTCCTGACCGCAGTATCGACTAGAGATTCTCTACCAGAGACTGACAGCATGAAGAACTCTGTTGGTTCCAATCCCCTCTTGAATGACGAGGAAACAAAGCCCTTCTCCTTTGCCCCCTTTACCTTCCTCGGAAAATGAGACAGTACGCGATCTTGGTAACCCCTCTCTAGTCTCTTACCCCTAACTTTGGGCTGTCCTATGGAACCCGCCATCATAGCTAGATTGTCCATGGAGCCTCTAGCCCCAGAAGTTGCCATTAGAACAGCAGAATTATCGTCACCAAGTAGTGCCTTAGCGACATTTCCAGTTTCAGCCTTTGCTGCATCTAGGATTGTTAGGATATTTTCCTCAAGAGTCTCGTGAGGAGTCCTGCCCGGTCTTGCCTCATACTTTCTGCCGTCCTTTCCAAATTTTTCCAGTTCGGCGTCTACATTGGCACTAGCTTCAGAGTTTATTCTCTCTATCTCCTCCTTGGCATCGGGGGGTAAGTCTTCGTCATCTATTCCAGTAGTGAAACCCATTGCAGTGCAGATGGCGATTGTCATCTTGGTCATCTTATTGATGAAGTCGGCTCCCAAGTCGGTACCATGAGTCTGTACGACGGCATCCAGAAGACGTCCGTCCTCAGCCCCAATCCCTCTCTTATCTATAGCTCCGGAAACGTCACCTTGAGCTACATTAACTTCCTCTCCGGCTCGATTCTTGAAATTGAGGCTGAATCCACCCTTAACGAGAAGGCTGAAGACTTCGTTCCCCAAGAATCCAGTCTGCCCGTTCCTCTCTACTGTCGGTGGAAGGTCTCCCTCCCATCCTATAGAGCTCAGGACATCCATTGCAACTTGCAAGGGCAGGAAGGCCTCTCCGTGAGTCAATAGGTAAGCGCCGGTGATGTGGTCGTGTATGCCCCCGATCACGCTACCCCCGTACCTTGGGGAAATGATGTGCTCCTGGACCCTCATCAGGATTCTTGCCTCTGCTCTGGCTTCCTCACTCTGGATGACGTGTAGGTTCATCTCATCACCATCAAAATCAGCGTTGTAAGGGGTGCAATCTGCGAGATTGAATCTGAATGTCTTTCCTTCCATGACTCTGATTTCGTGGACGAGCATGGACATCCTGTGAAGGGATGGTTGTCGATTGAAAATTGTCACATCCCCATCAATTAGGTGCCTCTCGACAACAACGCCCGGTCTTGGATTGCCGTCTCTGTCGTATGTACTAAGCCTGTCTTCCACCTCTGTCGGGTAGACGTTTCCATGCTCATCTTCCACCTCTGGACTTCCACAGTGAGGACATCTGACCTCGAGATGCTCAGGGAGATAATCTTCTGGATTGTTGACCTCCCACTTCCAACGGTAATGTATTGCTGCATCTGGATCATCTTCAGCGAGAGGTTTTCCATTTTCTCCCTCTCCTCGTAGATTAGAAAGAGTTCTGTCCAAATTTACGTTCCACTCAGGGAGAAGTTCGTCAGTCATGGGGTCCCTTCTCATTTGCTCCCTAATCACAAGGCCGGGTAGGAAATTTGGTGCTGGTAGAACCTCATTCAAGTCTGGCCTATAACCCTGGTATGGCTCCTCTTCGTTACCACAATGACAATCTGGATTCAAGCATCTGAATCCTGCCCAGATGTACTTCGTTCGATCGGTGATTCTGACTCTGAATCTATCTCCCCTGATGATGTAATTGACACCCGGATGGACATCGGGCCCTCTAAGTATCATCTGCCTAAGTTGTTCCCTGTTTCTGCTTGTCGCCCTAATGGGTACTGTAAGCTCCTTGGCAGTCTTAACGGGAACACCGACCTCGTTTATTCCGAGGTTCGGATCAGGGCTAATCACTGTTCTAGCACAGAAATTGACTCTCTTTCCAGAAAGGTTGCTCCTGAAGCGCCCCTCCTTGCCCTTTAGCCTCTGAGATAGTGTCTTGAGAGGCCTTCCAGACCGGTGCCTGGCTGGTGGAATGCCGCTAGTCTGATTGTCGAAGTAGGTCGTGCAATGGTATTGGAGTAGTTCCCACAGATCTTCCACGATCAGTTGAGGAGCCCCTGAGTCACGGTTCTCTCTTAGTCTTTGGTTGATCCTCAAAACATCGACTAGCTTGTGAGTCAGATCGTCTTCTGACCTGTCTCCACTTTCCAATGTAATTGACGGCCTTACAGTGATAGGAGGAACAGGAAGGACCTTCATGATGGTCCATTCTGGCCTACTTACGTCTTTCTCCATTCCAACGAAAATGAGATGCTCGTCTGGTATCTTTTCAAGCCACTCGCGAATGTCTCTGGCATTCAGCTTGTGCTCTCCCTTATCCGCCTTCTTTTCTTTGAATGTGGTGGGCTTATCCAGAATAATCTTACCTTGCTCTGCCCCGCAATGCATGCAGATTGCTCTCTTCGCTCCGGCGCAAATGTTCTCAATATCCTTGATTATCTTCTTGAATTCTCGGCCCCCGACTCCGTGCTTCAGAATGATGTCGTTCACCCGATCCCTGTAGTAGTCCTGCTCGGATTTCTCTGGGTCTGTAGGATGCGTCTCAGGGGCATCTAGCAATAGTGCCTTGCTGCAGGTGTTGCAAGTTGTCTTCAAACACGTCTTAATCAACGCAGTGAATCCAATGTGCATTACTGGTAGCTCGAGAGCGATGTGTCCAAAGTGACTGGGGCACTCTTCGTGCTTATTTCCACAGGTTTCACACCTGATTCCGGGATCGATGACCCCCATCTTTGGATCCATTAGGCCTTGTTTGAATGCATGACCATCGTCCTTGTATGTGTCGGCTGTCTTGACTTCAACTGAGGACATCTTCCTAATCTCGTTTGGATCCATCAAAGTGAATCTAATCGAGTCGATTCGCTTGGGTATCTTTGCTGCATCTCTGGCACTCATCTTCTATCCTCCAGTTCAAGTCTCATGGCTACTCCCAGACTCTTCATCTCGTCCAGAAGAAGCTTGAATGCGTAAGAAGTCTGTACGCTATGAACATCCGACCTGTCACCGCAAACAGGGCAAATAGTAGTCCTTCTCTTCCAATCGTAGTATGCAATGTGGCCACACCTAGGAGTGTTGCAGACCATTAGATTCCAACCATCAGACTCATCCAGAAGACGGTCCTTGATGACCATTGATGCACCGTGAGAAATGAGGCAGTCGCGCTCCATCTCTCCAAATCTAAGCCCACCTTGTCTAGCTCTTCCTTCGGTTGGTTGTCTAGTCAGAATCTGGACTCTACCTCTGCTTCTGGCATGGAGTTTACTGCTAACCAGATGGTGGAGTCTTTGGTAATAGATTACTCCGACGAATGTATCCACAGGGAAGCTTTCTCCGGTTTCTCCGTTAATCATTGATTCCCTGCCAGTATGATTTAGCCCATTTCTTAGTAGTCCTGCTCGAAGAGACTCTTCCTTTTCTCCGGTGAATGCTGTCCCATCTATCCTTCTCCCTTCCATAGATCCGACCTTGCCTCCTATCATCTCCAATACGTGAGCCACAGTCATCCTCGAGGGGATAGCATGCGGATTGATTAGGAGGTCTGGAATTACACCATCCTCGGTGAAAGGCATGTCCTCCTCATTCACTAGTCTTCCAATGATTCCCTTTTGTCCGTGCCTGCTTGCAAACTTGTCCCCGAGTTCTGGTATCTTGTTAGTTCTAAGAGTGATTCGGACTAGTCTACCAGAGTCTAGAGACTCGGTTACGAAAATGTTGTCCACCCAACCTTTCTCACCGTGACGAACTAACATAGAGGACTCCCTCCTCTCTTGCGCCTGTAAAAATGCCCCGTGCGATTCTTCGAGGAATCTGGGCGGGCTGGTCTTCCCCACTAGAATAGACCTGCCTCCTTCCTGGCTGGTCAATTCCACTTCTGGGACTGGGAGGCCATCCCTTTCTAGATGAGAGTAGGAATCCCAAGACTTCAGTCCCTTTATCTCGTCGAGACCGGTTCCTGGGACCTCTATCCTCTCTTCTTGTCCTCCTGGGAATCGCTTATTTTCTGCATTGTATGTCCGAATGAAAGCGGACCTGCCGAGACCCCTTTCGACTGATGCTTTGTTCATTATAACCGCATCTTGCATGTTGTATCCATGGTGGCTTACTATTGCAACGACGAAGTTCTGACCCCCTGGTCTTTCATCGAATTTGGTAGATTTCATTGCTCTGGTGCCGACTATTGATCGCTGAGGATAGTGCATCACATGGGCACGAGTATCTGGCCTAAGTTTGAAATTTGCACTTGCGACTCCTAGGCTCTGCTTGACCATGGCTGTACCTCCGGTTACTCTTGGTGTAGAGTTGTGTTCCGGATATGGGACCAAAGAAGCGCAAACACCCATAATCAGTTGTGGATCTATCTCTACGTGTGTGTAAACTAGGACGGTGTGGTCCTTCTTCTCTTTCCTCTTCAATGCGTCCATGTTTTCTTGGTAATAGTTGAGGGGGACCTTGAATTTCTCAGTCTTGGTCTCGCCATTTGGCATTGTGACTTCTGCAGCAACTTTGGCATGGGTTATTCCGTGTTCGCCCAAATTAGTCCACTCCACATTGGCCGGGTTTATTGGACGCTTGTTCTTGGGGGAAATGGATGGGAGATCGAAAGGCCTCGGTGCAATTAACAGATCTTCTTCTTCCTCCGCATCGACCCATTCTACCACCCCTCCAGAAACGAGATCAGAGAATCTTATCTCTCCCGAATCTAGCGCTTCCAGGTGCATCTTGGTAATCTGCAGACTTCCATGGTCAATTATTAGAAGTGGACGTAGCATTCTACCTCGATCGGTGTTGATGAAAACATCGCGATTCTCAACATCGTGCCTAATACTGACTTCTGGCCTAATTCTACCCGATCTGCGTCGCCTTTTGAATTGGCTGACAAGTTTGTGAGGCCTCTTATGGAGTCCGAAGATGTCCCCGTTTACGTGTATCCTAGAGCCGTCGGCCCATCCTTCAGGGTTATCGTCAACTCCAGCCTCTTTCAACAGTGCCTTAACGTCCTCTTCTGGGACTTCCTCGGAGACGTCAATCATCTGAGCGGCGTTCTTAACGAGGCCACAATTTTGACCTTCGGGGGTCTCGTTGGGACATAGCCTCCCCCATTGTGTTGGATGCAAGTCTCTTGCTTCGAAATGGGGTTGGCTTCGTACAAGTGGGCTCGTGACCCTTCTCATGTGAGAAAGTGCGGACAAATATGTTGTCCTGTCAAGGAGTTGGCTTACTCCAGACCTCCCCCCGACCCAGTTACCTGTAGCAAGAGCGTGCATAATCTTGGTCGTGAGGACATCGGGACGAAGGCACGAAGAAATTCGCAGTTCCCTCTTCCTGTTGTGATGCCTCTCCAGCTGGTACTTCAGATCCCGGGCGAGTTGCTGAAGGCTCACTCTGAACAGGTCCTCAACAAGGTCACCAGCAAGTCGTACGCGCTTGTTTGCATAGTGGTCCTTATCGTTGGGGTCCTTGTCCATTATTGCCATCTCTAGAACCTGTCTAGCTATGCGCCCTAGGAAAATGGCTTTCTTCTCCCTATTTTCGAAGTTTGAACCCAAGTGTGGCAGCAGCTCATTGTCGAGGAGGTTCTGAATTCTCGACTCCCTATATTCTTTCTGCTGCCCCGCAGCAAACTTCTTCTCCAGCCAAGAAAGTGCTTCTTCTGATGTGTCAACAGCGTACTCGTCGTTATCCCTTAGATCGTTGAGATTGGCTACTGTGTACTTCATAGCCTCAGGGGGTCCTGCGATAGAGGCGAAGATGTCCATATCCTTCGCTATTCCAAGTGCTCTCATTAGAAGCACTAGAGGGATGGGAGTAGTGCCGGCACTAGGTATCTTTACCATAAGCATCCCATCTCTCCTCTTTTCGACGTTTAGTGGCTTTCTAACGCCATCTTTCTGAGAGAATATTTTAGCTACTTGCGTCTCGTGGGCATACTTCTTGTTCTTCTCTACTGTTACCCTGTTTGGAGCTAGGTCCTCCATGGAGATTAGGACTCTCTCCGTTCCGTTGATTATGAAATAACCACCGGGATCTAGGGGGTCTTCTCCGAACTTACGCAGAATTTGAGTGTATCTCTCCGAGTCCTCTGCAGAAGTTTCAGGAGAAAGACGGCGATTCTCATCGGCGTGGTTTGGGTTGAGGTTGCACCTTGCAGATCTTACCATAATTGGAAGGTTGCCGATGTGGACGCTGGTTTCCTCCTGGAATCCCATCTCTGAACCAGGAGAGGGGGGCAAGTCATCGCGGAAGATCTTGAAGTCAAGATAGACGGGTGAGAAGTAAGTTAGCTTCCTAAGTCTACATTCCATTGGAGTTGCATGGTGTTCTGCCCCATTGGCCTCCTTGATTGTAGGTCTGCCTAGTCTGAGATTCTTCAGCCGAACTATGATTTCTTTATCTAGGAGGTCGAGCTTGACTAGTCCCCCCTCGTCATCTTCGACCGGTTCATCACTACCGATTCTGATATTTCGTACGATCCTCTCCATCCTGCTCTCTTTGCCATCTCCGATTGGGATGCAGTCGTTGTACGAGGCAAGTTGGTGGTTGACTAGGCTTCTATGTTTGAAATAGCTTTCAACAATCTCTCTCACTTTTATTCCTCCTTAAGCACTTTCCACGATAAGCCGGAATGCAACTGATTGTCCTGCTGATCTGCTGTACCGGATGACCTTGACCACCCTGTTAGCTAGCCATCCCGCTGGAAGCTCATCGTTTTCTGATTCTTCAATCTCCTTGATTACCTGAATTGCTGGATCTGTGATTAGTATCTTCGGCAGAAGCTCCTTTGCGAGGCGGTCCTTTCCGAAGGCATCATCGGTCCTTAGCCCCCAGGGCTCCAGAACCTCTGCTTCATTCTCGATTGGGACAAGTTCATGATGTGGGACAAGCACGTGGTTTAGTACGTTAAATCTGTAATCTCCAGTAGGGATATCTTCATCGAGAAGTGCCTTCCTAGAGATTGTAATTCTGTTACTCTTGCTTCTCTTTCGAGAGCCAACATGCTCACTTATTACAGTCATGATATGCTCTAATTCCGAGACGCCGTCCTCCAAGCCAACTTTCTTTGCTACCTGCTCCCTTGACATCCTCTTTATCGTATCCAGGTTTGCATCATCTGCGAGCTTGTGGGCATGATCCTCAGGAATGCCCAGCTCTATCAATCTCTTTTTCGTTGAGCTCTTTACTGCCACGCTTCTTCCCCCGCCCAAAAAGCGAGGGCCTGAGAGGCTGTCAGGTGGGCCTGAGGGGATTCGAACCCCCGGC
>CAZPNT010000047.1:0-8655 GCA_964588055.1 uncultured Candidatus Poseidoniales archaeon
AGAGACTCTCTGTCAATCGAATCGTCTTCGGGCATGCTCTGTGACTCAGTCCGGCCCTGAGGCTTTCAATCTCTCCGACTTCGTGAGCCTCTTAGTGCATACTCACAATAGTGTCACGAGTTTCCGAAGGAAAGGGTTGAAGACGGACTCTTGGGCGGCGCAGACCATGGAGCCTAGGCTGGTACTGCTCTCGAGGGGTCCGGAGCTGTATAGCACCAGAAGACTGGCTACCGAGGCTGAGAGGTCAGGATGGATGGTCGATATCATAGATCCGCTGGCACTAACAATAGTTGTGGATGAAGACGGGGGGAAGGTTTTCCACAAAGGCTGGCCCGTTGAGTGCGAGGCCGTTCTACCCAGGATAGGGTATTCTATCACGCGAAGAGGCGTTGCTATCGTTAGGCAGTTTGAGCAAACAGGAGTGATAGTCCTTAACTCAAGTCAGGGTATTCTGAGAAGCAGGGACAAGCTAGTCGCCTGCCAAATGATGGCTGAGGCTCGTGTTCCGGTCCCCATTACAGCGCATGTTGGAGCTTGGGAGGACACGGATCGAGCGGTCAGGAGGGTCGGGGGCGCTCCATGCGTTGTAAAGTCGACAGAGGGTACCCACGGATCTGGAGTCTTTCTCGTTAACTCGTCTCAACAGGCGAGGCAGCTAGTATTCCAGATGCTGGAGAGAGGCATGAGGCCACTAGTCCAAGAATACGTCAAGGAGTCCCACGGCTCCGATGTGCGAGCCCTAGTAGTTGGAGGGGAGGTTGTCGCCTCGATGCGTCGCAAGGCACATGGGAGCGAGTTCCGTTCCAACTTCCACCTAGGAGGATCCGTGAGCGGAGTGGATTTGACAGATAAGCAGAGGGAGATTGCGGTCACCTCAGCAGAAACCATGGGACTAGAAGTGGCTGGGGTCGACATGCTAGAGTCAGAAAGAGGGCCTTTGGTGCTGGAAGTAAACTCCAGCCCGGGACTGGAGGGTATCGAGGGCGCAACAAGGGTCAACGTAGCTGAGAAGGTAGCAGAGCACTTGAGCAACCTCTATTCTAGAGATGTTGGAGACTCGTCTGGGAGTTCTGTTTCTCTCGATTCAAGTGAAAACGAGTCAGAGCATGCTTTGTGAGTGTCTCGGCTATTTTCCAAAACTATTCCAATACGTTCCAAGGTTCTAGAGTGCAGAGAAGCATTCAAGTCACGATACGCCTCCTTGCCGACGTCCTACGGGACAGGGATGCACACGCCGTTCGCGGCTGGAGGCGAGAAGGGTTGAGAGAAGAAAGGGGAAGCAAAGAGTCGGTATTTGCCCTTGGGGGCAAGTTAGGCCAGAGGTTCGATTCTAACGATGTCGGACTTTCTGACTCTCTTCCTTCGAGGTTGCACAGGATATCGGAACTGCAATGGCACGAGTGCTGGTTGCAGCAACTTCGCTCCGAGAAGAAGAGTGCGCACACGATAAGGGCATATGACGTAGCTGCTAGGACATTTTCAACCACCTCCCTTCCAGGTGAAGGGACCCTCGATTGGGGAGAAGCGTCGAGTATTCCGGTAAGGGATTTCCACCTGTTCGCTGACCCAAACAACGGAAGGATGGATGCTTGGATGAATGGACTAGGGGAGCTAAAGCCAACTACGATCAATGCCAAGATAGCAGCACTAACTCACTTGCTCAAATGGCTCGGGCACATAGTCCCTGACTGGATTCAACGACCATCAAGGAGTCGTTCACTTCCAAAGACTCTGGGTAGAAGGGAGCTGTCTAGGCTCAGGAGGGCGGTCAGCGAGTCCGAGGACCCGTTGGCAATGCCAGTCTCCACCCTGATGCTGGATACTGGCCTAAGAGTGTCCGAGCTTTGTGCACTGGATATCGACGACATAGACAAGGAAGACCTGTCCGCATTGGTAATAGGCGGGAAGGGCGAGAAGGACCGGACAGTCCTATTCACCAAAGACTCGGTAGATGTCCTAGAATCCTGGGATCCGATAAGAGAGAGGAGGATTAGGGAAAGCGAAGACTCAGCCCTAAGGGCTGTGTTCGTTTCCAGCAGGGGACGGAGGATCAATCCCCGTTCCATACAGAAGATGATGGACAGGCTAGCAGATGCGGCCGACATCCCGAAGAGCAGGCTTAGCCCTCACACTCTCAGGCACACTTTCGCTACCGGCCTACTTGAGAGGGGAGCAGACCTAGTCACCATTCAGAGGCTTCTCGGACATTCAAGCATAGCCACAACCAGGGTATACTTGGAGATCGGGGATCAGACCCTGAGAGAGATATACCACAGGGCCCAGAGGAGCCCAACCACTTCACCGGGTTCTGAGGATGAAGAGGTTGGAGGACAAGATTTGGATGAGAAAACCGCGGGAGGAATACCCACGAGTTCTAATCCGAGAAATTCACTTTCCAACCGTACTCATCCAGGTGGAACCAGTTTACGATGAACTCATCATCCTTGTAAGAGAACCATGCGCGAGTGGGTACTACGCTTGTGTAACGGTCATGCTGGACTCGCTTTATAGTATCAGAAATCTCCGAGTCGAGATACCTGAATCCCTCCCACAGTCTTCCCTTCTTGATTAGAAATTTCTCTTCCTTGGGTTGCTCTTTGAAGTGCATCCCCCTCCAAAGGAAATACGGCCAACCGTCGCGATCATCCAATTCTGATATCTTACCGAACGAACCTCTTCTAGAGGGTCGGCTGTCTACCAAATGGCTCACAACCGGAATTTCGGATCCATCCATTCCCAATTTGAGGATGAGATATGCGCATGTGTGATATGGAGCCCTTGGGAAGCCGTCCTTTGGAAGCATAAGAGGCCTAACTGCACTGAAGTCCACCTCTTGGAATTCATCTGTCAGCCTTACTGACCCTCGAATCCCTCCCTCCCCAGCATGGTGCAATACCTCTATTTCTCCAAACTCCCTAATCCAACTCTCATCTGCCTTGACCTCGAGCCGCGCCTCTCCAAGAGGCCAGTCCCAGAAGGTCATAAAACTCTCCTTTCTGACCGTCGAGCTTACCCCAGAGAGATTGGAACTAACGTGTCCCTCGAAGGATTCTGGCATTCCAGAGTGGATTCTGGCGATTATTGGGGTTCCTGCATTTCTAACCTCTACCTCTGCTTCCAACTGGAGTGGAGCCTTCAGCCTCTCACTGTCAAATCCAAAAATTATGGAGAACTTGTTTGGCTTTGAGAAAATCTCCTCACTGGTAATCCTGAGCGCGTCATACCTCTGACCTCTTCTCTTGGAGACTATCTCGACATTCACCAGGGGTTCCTTTTCCTCTCCTAGGCCTATTACCTGCGCGGTACACGTCAAGTCTGGAAACTTTCCAGAGAGGAAGATTGGTTCGAAGAAGAAGTCGGCGACGTACGGGTCGATTTCGATTGAGTTCTCCCCGACGTCGACAACGCACCTTATTCTCCCTAGGTTCTGACCCGAGTGATCAGGCACAGAAGAATTGGTCATCGATTCGGGGTCGGGATGTGAGCCTTGAATCTCACCTTCTAGCCGGATTCTTCTTGTTGCTACGCTTTGAGACAGAGTCTGGGCCCTTCCACTGTCTGCTGGCTCCTTCCTGATATCCAGGATGCCCCTCTATCGGGCAATGCTTGCCTGCCCTGCACCTACTGCAGTTGTCAGATGGAGGCCTCTCCACCACCTTCTGTAGCTTCCCATACTTCCTGCGTGGCATAATTCGGTTCTAGAATGGGAGGAACTTAGCGATTGCCGTACGCGCAACTTTGAACCATCCGTGCTGGTTCTGACTGGTATGAGCAAGGAGGGGGCTTATGGTAGCGGCCCGGTGGGAGTAGACCCGCAACGTTCAGTACTATTCGCACAGGTAAAGAGTTCCGATCCAAGAATGGCTTTCGACGAGGGGGGCACCATGCACCAGTTTGGAGCCAAAGGCTCGTTTGGAAAGGTGTATCTTGGAGACGTAGCTAGGGCAGCTTTGAGATCCTTGGGGACTCATGATGCCCCTCGGTTCACCCAGATGCCGAAGGTTGACGAGCAACAATGGGAGTTGGTCTGCGAAACTGAAGAGGTCACAATGGTAATCTCAAGCCGGCACTACTGGGGGTTCGGCCTGTTCGCGAGGTGCTTCATCAACGAGATAGTAATGGAGGGGCCTCTTCAGACCAGAGCTAGGTGCGCAATGGACATCGTGGCATCTCTGGGAAGGAATCCATGGGAGCCGACCCGTGTCAGAACATTCGAGAGGGTGACATCCGGATTGATGTCAGAACACACCTCCAGCTGGGAGGGCCTAATCTCCGTCGCAAGGGAGAGTATGAGCGACGATATCTCCAGACTACAGGATTCTGTTCACAGAATGAGAGGCGTAGACGAGTCAGGGGATGATCTGCTAGACTCTGCTGAACAGGACCTGGACAGAGCCAGGGAGGCACTTGCGGACAAGAACGCTCCTGCCGTGGATAGGGCATTGAGCAGGGCTTCTAGCGCTATAGTAAGAGCTGATCCTCATTCGGATCTGGGCAGTATGGAGAGGGATCTCCTAGAGGACTAGAGGCCTAGGGTTTCCCACATCCACTTCCAGACGTTGTTATCCGGACTAGGCTCGTTCGCGAGGTAGACGACTATGCTGAACACGACGCAGACCAAGTAAACAGTGCCCTTTGAAATCTGGATAGCGTCCTCTGACTCCTCGTCGAAATAACGAATCAGTCCTGCAGCCTGCTGAATGCCACTGCCCTTCTTCTCCTTGGCCATCGGAGCATCGCACCTACATTCCCTATTTCAAGCCCACTAGAGCAGAAATCTAGGGCTCCAGCGTCTCAATGAGGACGCATCCCCCGTCAAGCTCGACGATCATCGAGGCGGCCCCCATTGCCGTCTCCAAGCCCTCTGTCATCAGAATCTCACGACGCATCCCCGCGTTTGACTGGAAGACCAGTCGGTGACTGAGGCGGTCGAGGACGTCCCTGTCGACTATCTGCCAGGTCCACTCGTCACCGGATGCCGTAATCAGCGCCTCTATTGGGTTCAGGGGACCCTGTGAGATGCCATAGTCCCTGGCTCTCTTCACTAGGTCTCCGAGCTTCAGCTTCGCCCCGATCTCGTCTGTCTTCGTTGGTTCCGATGGTGTGTTGGAGATCCTCCTCCTAAATCCAAATCCTGTCATGTGCATCCCATGCGGCAAATACCGCGACACGCCAGCGAATCGCAGACGGTATAATCGTTGTTGGTCTTGTTTGGTCCTTGGAGGTGAAATTCGGGTGCTGTCCCACTAGCCATCCAATCGAGCAATTGATGGCGAAATGTGGTGACGGCGTGATGTGGAGGAAGACGCCCCCGATTGGATCACTATGGCAAGGGGGAGCCTCCTGCTCGATGCGGTCTCCAGATGGAGGGATGCCCCCGAGGATTGGTTCGCTGGATCCTTCGACAGGCTTCCCGAGACCCTGAGAGTCAACCCGATGAGTCCTGATAGCGAGTGGGTCGAGTCGTGGCTGAAGTCCTGCTCGGCAAGCCTTGTCCCTTGGTTCAAAGGTCCTGGCAGCGCGTGGGAGATGCCATTCGACAGGGGTGCAGCAGAGGGGGAAGTGCGGGCCCTGCTCGGCGCGCTGCACGAGACCGGCAGAGTGACCCGCCAGGAGGCGGTGTCGATGATCCCGGTATTGGCCCTCGACCCACAGCCTGGAGAGCTGGTCCTGGACCTGTGTGCATCACCCGGATCGAAGACCACCCAGATCAGCGAGTGCCTCGGTGATAGCGGAGTAGTGTTCGCTAACGAGGTTGTTAGTGGCAGGGTGAATACCCTGGTCTCCAACGTACAGAGGCACGCTTCTCGCTCCCCTATAGTCATCCAGCACGACGGTAGGCACATCCCCGCGGTCCCGGAGAAAGGCTACGACAGAGTGCTGGTCGATGCCCCGTGCACCGGTTCGGGGACGACCAGGAAAAACCCGGAGGTCTGGGGAAAGTGGTCCCCCTCTTCCGGCCTCTCTCTGCACGACCTGCAGTTCGACTTGCTTAGGAGGGCAATTCGAGTCACCAGGCCGGGGGGCCGCATCGTGTATGCGACCTGCTCTCTCGACCCGGTAGAGAACGAGGCAGTGGTCGCAAGGGCCCTTTCCGAGGGAGGGGTTAGAATCCTGCCCGGTCATGCACTTCTCCCAGGAGTACCAGCATCGGAAGGGATGGTGGAGTGGCCCATACTGGGGGATGACAGCAAGGAGTTGGATTCCACAGATTTCCCAGAACACGTCGCCCCCCCTGGTGACGGGGGGTTGTCATCCGAACTCCCCAACTGCGTGAGAATATGGAACGATCAGATTGGGGGAGGGGGATTCTTCCTAGCCGCCCTAGAGAA
Organism: uncultured Candidatus Poseidoniales archaeon; assembly: GCA_964588055.1. Lineage (GTDB taxonomy): Archaea > Thermoplasmatota > Poseidoniia > Poseidoniales > Thalassarchaeaceae > UBA36. The sequence continues at coordinate 6,333 of CAZPNT010000047.1, forward strand.
GCAGGGCGGTGAAACTCCCCCTTCCAGGAAAGGGGAGGCCAGGGTAGACCGGTCAGATGACCCAGATGGCTACCCACGACCTATCGGGAAGGAATGGGAGAGGATCCTGGAAGAACACTGGGGAGGCGTCCCGGGCGACCTCTGGCACAGAGGCAAGAGCATCCTGTGGTCGACCAAGGAGGCGAGGTTGGTCTGGGAATCGGAGAGGAGCAGGAGGGGGGGCCGTATCCGTGTCCCCGGCGGGCGCTGGAGGCCCCTCAAGGTGATTCACATGGGAATGATCGCAGCTAGGACCAGGAAGGGCGATCTCGAGAGGGTCGTTTCCCGGGCGTCCCACAGGCTAAGGAAGGAAGTGGACGGCCCTTTCATGGAAGTCGAGGGCAGCGTGTTGGACGACGTCCTGATGGGGAAGCAGCCCGAGCCCCACGACTGGAGTGAGGGTAGCAGCGTCCTGGTAGACGAGAGCGGGGCCTGCCTACCAATATGGTACGGCAGCAAGGTCACCCCCATGGTGAACGAGCAGGAGATGAGGGTCATGAGGGCGGTCCGTGGGTTGCCAATCGTCTTGGACGAAGAAGAATAGCGGGCAATTATTGTGCAATCGCCCAAGAAGGTCGATGATTACGTGGCATATGTTCAAGAGCCGTGTGAATAAACGCAGACTCCCGGTGCGATAATGGACGAAGTTGACCGTAAGATTGTCAGGGCCCTCGAGGCCGATGCGAGGACCTCGCTGAGGAGGATCGCGAAGGAGGTTGGCGTTGCCCTAGGAACCGTCAGCAATCGCGTGAGGAGGATGGAGGCCATGGGGATAATCCAAGGCTACACCGTCCTGCTGGACCCCGACAAAACGGGATGGGGACTAAGCGTCGTCATCGGTCTGAGGATACAGAAGGGAAGGGTGATCAAGATACAGGAGAAGATTGCGGAGGACCATCGGGTCTACGGTGTCTACGACGTCACTGGCGACTATGACTCGATGGTGCTAGCGAGGGCGAAGGAGCGGGACGACCTCGATGACCTGATCAAGCGGGTGGCGAGCATGGAGGGCATAGAGAGGTCCGTCACGCACCTGGTCCTGAACACCGTGAAAGAGATGCCGGCATCGCTTCCGGAGTAGCCCTCACAACATGTCCGAGAGGAGGCCCTGGACAACTGGAACCAGGTGCTGGGCGTGGGGGAGAAGGGACTCGACGGTCCGGCCCTCGGGCTTCATGGCCCTGAGGAGCGTGTTCCTTAGTTCCTCGTCGACATTGGAGTCGAGGGCCATCAGGCGGTCCCTGATCGAGGTCTGGAGCTTTCCACCGGTCCGGTCCCAGTCCATAAGCAGAATGATCGGGGGACCGCCGTCGACAGTCCGCTCTGAGCAGTAAGTGGAATGAAGGTAGGCAATCAGACGGGGTCGGTCCCACCCCCTGTTTACCTTCTCTACCTTGCCAGTGAAACCCAGTTTCCTAAGGGCCTCCTCGTCCCTGATCCCCTCGACCAATATCGGGCATCCCGAGCCTCCCTCGTCCACTGGCATGTTCCTTAGAATGGCCCTAGATATCGCCTTCGCCGCGACTTCATGACGGGCAATTCTGTTCTGGGCACCCGTTGCCATCTACCTGCAATAGGGAGGAGATGTTTGTAGATGTTTTTCAAGCGCGGTTCAGGGTTCTGACAGACGGGCTACCCGCGACCCTTATGAGGGGATTTTGACCCCGTCGAACTAGAGATTGGTATGACCGTGATGACCGTAATCTTCGAGAATCTCTGGGACCACTACATCTTGTGGTCGGTGATTGTCTCGATAATTGCCTTCGGTTGGCTGTTTCACCACTCTTTCTGGTTCGTCTCCGAGGAAGGAAAGGAGGTTCCAAACGTCGACGGCCTGAAGGTTGGCGTTTTTCCAGTGCACAACGACGACATGAGGCTCGAGGTTGCGTGGACCTTCCTGCCCTTCGTCCTGATCGTATGGCTGACATACGTGTCCTGGGCCCCACTGGACGCGATGTGGACCTCACCCTTCCCAGACTCGGACGGGGAACCCGGGCTCCATGGCTTCGCTTGCGATGACGGCTCGACGGACCACGACTTCCCCCTGGACGATGACGCCCTGTCGAACAACAGGATGGACTCACTTGGAATTATCGAGTCGGACTGCTACCACGTAATCGAAATAACCGGGCAGCAGTGGTTCTGGACCTTCGACTGCAAGGACCTCTCAACTGACCTATGCGACACTGACATGGAGACCATGGAGGTCTACGGAAGCGTGCCCGTACTCAAGCTCAAGAGAGGTGAGACTTACCTCGCAGTGATGGAGTCGCAAGACGTCACA